>JASHTK010000030.1 GCA_030040575.1 Gammaproteobacteria bacterium | reverse complement strand
TTCCCCGGCAACGTGCGCGAGCTCGAGAACGCGCTCGAGCGGGCGCTCACCCTCAGCACGGGAGGGGTCATCACCCCCGACCACATCAAGCTGCGGGCGGTGCAGCACGCAGCCGCGCCGCCCATCGCCCCCGCGGTGCCGGTGAACGGGAGCGTCGCGCTCGGCCATCAGCTCGAGGACATCGAGCGCGAGGCGATCGTCAAGGCGCTCGAGAAGACCCGGTACAACAAGACGGCCGCCGCGAAGCTGCTCGGCATGACGTTTCGGGCGCTGCGATATCGTATCAAGAAGCTCGGGATCGACTAGGTCGCCGCTCTCCGCACACTGTCATGCGAGGTCCGCCATGCTCCTGAACTGGCTCAACGCGCGCGAGGCGACCGACCTTGGCAAATCGCTCGCCGACCACTTCGTTCCGCAGACGGCGCAGGTTCCTGCGGCGCACGGGAAGAAGGCGAAGCCGTCCGACCAGAAGACCACTCAGGCGTTCCTCGCGCGAGTGGATCGAGAGGCACGTCCTTTGCAATTGAGCCTCTTCAAGCGCGCGAAGCTCGCGAACTCCTTCAAGTGGAGGCTGCTCGAGCATGGATTTGAGCCGAGCAAAGTCGATGAGTTGACCCAGATGCTGCTGCTGCGGCTCTCTGAGGCGGGCACGAGCGTGCCGCAAGCCGAGGGGCTCGCAACCACCACCTCCCCGAAGCGGGTCAACACCGGCAAGGTCGACGCTCTTCTGTTTCAAGGCATTCAATTCGAGAACCAGGGTTTGCACGCCGAGGCCGCGGGTTGCTATCAGGAGCTCCTCGAGCTCAATCCCCGTCACTTCCTCGCGCGCAACAATCTCGGAGCGACCCTGATCAAGCTCGGCCGGTACGGGGAAGCCGAATTTGAGCTGCGCCGCGCAATAGAGCTCAAGCCCAACTATCCCGACGCGCTTTACAACCTCGCCACCGTGCTGCGATGGAAGGGGCTGATCGCCGAATCGGAGACACCCCTGCGCCGGCTCCTGAAACTGAGCCCACAGCACCTCGAGGCTCGGGTCAGCCTCGGCCTGACACTGATCCTCGCGGGCAAATTGGCTGACGCGAAGGAGTGCCTGGAAAAGGCACTCAAGATGATGCCTCATCAGGTCGATGCGATGGTCGGACTCGCGGAGATCGCTCAACTCGAGGGGCGCTTCGTGGAGGCGGAGGCTCTGCTCGACCGCGCAATGCAAATCAATCCGAATGCGCCGAACGTCTGGGCCGCCCGGCCTAGATTCCGCAAGATGACCCGGTCTGATGCCGGCTGGCTCGAGGGAGCAGAGAGGATCGCGGCAGGCGGCAAGATGGCGCTCCTCGAAGAGGCCTCACTTCGCTATGCGATCGGGAAATACTGGGATGACGTAAGGGACTTCCCGCGCGCCTTCAAAAGCTATCAGCGGGCGAACGAGCTGCAGAAGATGGGCGCGCTGCCCTACGATCGCCGAGCACGCGAGAGCTTGGTCGATGACTTGATCCGCGTTTACACGCCGGAGGCGCTCGCGCGCCCCACGCCGGGTGCCTCGGATTCCGAGCGGCCGGTCTTCGTGGTCGGCATGATCCGCTCGGGGACCTCGCTCGTTGAGCAGATCATCTCATCGCATCCCGATGCGAAGGGAGCCGGGGAACTGGAGTTCTGGATCGAGGCAGCGCGCAAGCACGAGAATGCGGTCCGGAGTGAGCTGCCTGGCGAATCCCTGAGGAAACGGTGGGCCGAGGGGTATCTACGGAAACTCAAGAGCTACTCGACCGATGCGCTGCGCGTGGTCGACAAGTCGAACTTCAACTCCGACCATCTGGGCATCATTCACTCGACATTTCCCAGGGCACGCTTCATTTACGTGCGACGCGATCCGATCGATACGTGCCTCTCCTGTTATTTTCAGCAGTTCTCAGGGACGCTGAGCTTCACGATGGACCTGGCCGATCTCGCGCACTACTACCGCGAGCATCGGCGCCTCACCGATCACTGGCGCACCGTCCTTCCGCCGGGCAGCCGGCTCGACGTCCCTTACGCCGAGCTCGTGGCCGACCAGGAGGGCTGGACGCGCAAGATCCTCGATTTTCTCTCCCTTCCCTGGGATCCGCGAGTTCTCGAGTTCCACAAGACCGAGCGCCCGGTGCTCACCGCCAGCTCCTGGCAGGTGCGGCAGAAGATCTACAAGAGCTCGGTCGAGCGCTGGAGAAACTACGAGAAGTTCATCGGTCCCCTGCTCGGGCTCGGGAAGGCATGAGGGCCTGCGAGCGGGTTGACGCGCTCCGTCAACAAGTGACGTCCGGGGTCTGCGGTCGTCGTCAGCTAGTGACGGGACTAAGTCAACCGGCGGCGGGGGGATACGGCAACAATCTCTTTAACGATCATGATGTTACGGCAGGCCGGGGTGCTTGGCATAGGGCTTGCTCTGTCACCACCCAAGGCGCGCGTGGCGCCGCGAATTCCTAAACCTCTGGAGGATTTCAGTCCATGAAAGCTGTGCAAAAGGGTTTTACCCTCATCGAATTGATGATCGTCGTCGCGATCATCGGCATCTTGGCGGCCATCGCCATTCCCGCCTACCAGAACTACGTCATCAGAGCTCAGGTCTCTGAAGGCTCGAGCCTCATCGGGGGCCTGGAAGCGGCTGTCGCCGAGAACTACGCCAACACAGGAACGTTTGCGTCGATGAATAGCCAGGTCGGGATACCGGCCTCCAAGACCATCTCGGGCCAGTACGTGTCGAGTGCCGCGCTGACCGCTAAAGGCCAGATCACGGTGACTTATAGCGACGCTGCTCCGCAGGCGGCCAACTCCAACATCAACGGCGATACGGTCATCTGGACGGCCATTCAGTCGACCAACGGCGACATCTCCTGGGACTGCAACGGCCATGTGGTTGGCGCGGCGGCCCCGACAGGGGGAACCGCTCCGACGAACGGCACGATCGCCAACCAGAGCTACCTGCCGACCGTTTGCCAGTACGTTGCGGCTGGCTAACCCGATCCCACCACTCGAAGGACGATGGACCACCGTGGAAGCCCCCCTACCGGGGGGCTTCCTCTTTTGGGAGGCGAGTCACGCAGGTCCCTTTCGCGCCTGTGCGACGATAGTTAGGATTGGGTCTTCGCGCGTGTCGATCTTCGATCGGCTGCGCGCCGCTCCGGGGTCCCTCACCGTAAGTCCATGAATGACAACGCTTCATTAGCCTCCAATCCGGCCCGTCCCGGGCTGGGTGGCCTGCCGCAGCGCCTGGTCCAGGACGGACTGGTCGAGGAGGCGGTGATGCTCGAGGCGCTGACCGCGGCGCAAGAGCACAAGACGAGCGTCGTCACGCAGCTCGTCTCGAGCGCCGCGGCGAGCGCGCGGGACATCGCCGTCGCCGCCTCCACCGAGTTTGGCGTGCCGCTCTTTGACCTCGAGGCGGTCAATCTCGACCTGGAGACCGTCCGGCTCGTCAGCGACAAGCTGCTCGCCAAGCACCGCGTGCTGCCGCTCTTCAAGCGCGGCAAGCGCCTGTTCGTGGCCGTCGCCGATCCGACGAGCCTGCACACGATCGATGAGATCCGGTTCCAGACCGGGCTCGGCATCGAGGCGGTCGTCGTCGAGGACGACAAGCTGCAGAAGGCCGTCGACAAGGCGATCGAACAGGCGGACGCGCAGATGCCGGCCCTCGCGGACGAGGAAGGGGTCGACCTCGAATCGCTCGATGTCAGCGCCGGCGATGAGGGACCTGACGACAAGGTCACGCGCGATGACGTCGAGGACGCTCCGATCGTCCGATTCGTGAACAAGATCATGCTCGACGCGATTCGCCGGGGCGCCTCCGACATCCACTTCGAGCCGTACGAGAAGAACTACCGCGTCCGCTACCGGATGGACGGGGTGCCCAAGGAGATCGCACAGCCCCCCGTGCAGCTCTCGACGAAGCTTGCCGCTCGCCTGAAGGTCATGTCCCGGCTCGACATCGCCGAGCGCCGCGTGCCCCAGGACGGGCGCATCAAGATGCGCCTCTCGAAGAACCGCGCGATCGACTTCCGCGTCAGCACGTGCCCGATGCTGTTCGGCGAGAAGATCGTGATGCGCATCCTCGATCCCTCGCAGGCCTCGCTCGGCATCGACGCGCTCGGATACGAGGCGGTCCAGAAAGAGCTGTACCTGAAGAACCTCGCCCGGCCGCAGGGCATGATTCTCGTCACCGGCCCGACCGGCAGCGGCAAGACCGTCTCGCTCTATACGGGGCTGCAGATCTTGAACCGCGAGGACACGAACATCTCCACCGCCGAGGACCCGGTGGAAATCAACCTCGCCGGCATCAATCAGGTCAACGTCAACCCGCGGGTCGGACTCACGTTCGCCGCCGCCTTGAGCGCCTTTCTGCGCCAGGACCCGGATGTGATCATGGTCGGCGAGATCCGCGACCTCGAGACGGCGGAGATCGCGATCAAGGCCTCGCAGACCGGCCACCTGGTGCTCTCGACGCTGCACACGAACGATGCTCCCCAGACGCTCGGTCGCCTGGTCGACATGGGCGTGAAGCCGTACGCGGTCGCGACCTCCGTGAGCCTCATCATCGCCCAGCGGCTTGCCCGGCGCCTGTGCACTCAGTGCAAGCAGCCGCTCGACATTCCGAAGGAGGCGCTCCTGAAGGAGGGCTTCTCGGAGGCGGACGCGGCGGCCGGCATGAAGCTCTTCGGTCCGAAGGGCTGCACCAACTGCACGGACGGCTACAAGGGGCGCACCGGTATCTATCAGGTGCTGCCGGTCACCGAGTCGGTCGGCCACATCATTCTCGCGGGCGGGAGCGCCGTGGAGATCCGCAACGAGGCGGCGAAGCAAGGGGTGTGGGACCTGCGCCGCTCGGGCCTCGAGAAGGTCAAGGCCGGCATCACGAGTCTCGAAGAGATCAACAGCGTCACCATCGAATGATGGACAGCGGGGTGTAACGCATGGCTCAGGCAACTGCGACGGCGGCCGTCAAGACCGACAAGCCCGCGAGGCCCGACATCCCCTTCGTGTGGGAAGGCCGCGACCGCAAGGGCAACCGGGTCAAGGGCAAGGCCTCGGCTCCGGACGAGGTCGCGCTCAGGGCCGACCTGCGCCGCCAGGGCATCGCGCCCTCGCGCATCCGCAAGCAATCGACGACGTTCAGGTCCGGCGGCAAGGTGAAGCCCGAGGACATCGCGGTCTTCAGCCGGCAGCTCGCGACCATGCTCGCCGCCGGCATCCCGCTCGTGCAGGGCCTCGAGATCGTCGGCAACGGACACGAGAAGCCCGCGGTGCGCAAGCTCATCATGACCATCAAGGCGGAGATCGAGGGCGGCAGCTCGCTGCACGAGGCGCTCGCGAAGCACCCGCTTCACTTCAACGACCTGTACGTCAACCTGGTCGAGGCGGGCGAGCACGCCGGGGCGCTCGAGGGCCTGCTCGACAAGATCGCGACGTACCAGGAGAAGACGGAGGCGATCAAGAAGAAGGTGAAGAAGGCGCTCTTCTATCCGACCGCGGTGCTGGTCGTCGCGGTGATCGTGACGATCGTGCTCATGATCTTCGTGATCCCGGAGTTCGAGTCCCTCTTCAAGGGCTTCGGCGCCGAGCTGCCCGCCTTCACGCAGCTCGTCATCAACATCTCCCACGTCGTCCAGCACAGAGGGATCTTCCTCCTGATCGGGTTCGGAGCCGTCGCCTACACCTTCGCTTATTTCAGGAAGCGCTCCAAGTCGATGCGCACGTTCCTCGACCGGGTCATCCTGAAGGTTCCGGTCGTCGGCCCCATCCTCAACAAGGCGGCCATCGCCCGCTACGCTCGGACGCTCTCGACGATGTTCGCGGCTGGCGTCCCGCTCGTCGAGGCCTTGGATTCCGTCGCCGGCGCGACCGGCAACATCGTCTACGAGACCGCGGTCCTGAAGATGCGCGATGAGGTCTCGACCGGGCAGCGCCTGCAGCGCGCGATGGAGAATGTGGGCCTGTTCCCGAACATGGTCGTGCAGATGATCGCGGTGGGCGAGGAATCGGGCGCCCTCGACACCATGGCCGGAAAGGTCGCGACCTTCTACGAGGCCGAGGTGGACAACGCCGTGGACTCCATGTCGAGCCTGCTCGAGCCGCTCATCATGGTGGTGCTCGGCGTGCTCGTCGGCGGACTGGTAGTCGCGATGTACCTGCCGATCTTCAAGCTGGGCGAGGTCGTCTAAGCGACCGCCGCACGGGAGCCCAGACGAAGCGCGCAGGCCGGCGGCATGCGGTTCCGGCTCAAGGCCTTCGGGCTGCACCTTGTCGGCAGCGCGAGTCTTCTCACCCTGACGGTCGGCGGGATCTACGCCGGCTGGTACCGCTGGCCGGGCTGGTATCTGACCGGCATGCGACACATCGCGCTGCTCGTCGCGGCCATCGACCTCGCCCTCGGGCCTCTCCTGACACTCGTCGTGGCGAGCCCCGGGAAGCCGCGGCGCGAGCTGGCGCGCGATATCGGCATCATCGTCGCCGTGCAGCTCTGTGCGCTCGTCTATGGCTCCGTGACGCTGTGGCGGGGCCGGCCCCTCTACTACGCGCTCACGACGAACGAGCTGGAAATGGTGCAGGCATCTGATATCAGCTCGTCAGAGCGCGCGCTTGGGCGCCGGGACAACCCGCTCCTCGCCCCGACGTGGCACAGCCTGCCGCGCTGGGTGTGGGCCCCGCTGCCCGCCGACAAGCAAGCACGGCAGAAGGTCATCCGCTCGATGATCTTCGCTCGCGTGGACGTGACCCAGATGCCGCGCTACTTCAAGCCTTGGAACGAGGCCTCCGCGATGCTCCGCAAGCATCTGAGCCGGGTGAGCGATCAGACGATCTTCTCCAAGGCCGAGCGGCAGGTCCTTGAGGCGAAGATGGCGCGGCTCGGCGTTCCGCCCGATCAGCCGGACACGATCCTGCTCACGGGGCGCGGAATTCCCCTCCTCGCGGTCTTCGACCCCGCGAGCCTGCGGCTCGCGGCCGTCCTCGCGCCGCATTGAGAAGCCGGATGATCCACGCGCTCTCGACCCTCCCGCTCCTGCTCGTCGCGAGCTGCCTCGTGCTCGGCCTCCTCGTCGGCAGCTTCCTCAACGTCGTGATCTACCGGCTGCCCATCATGCTCGAGCGGGAGTGGCGCGAGCAGTGCGAGGAGCTCGGGCGGGCGGGCGCAGCCACGGGCGCTCAGGCGACCCCGGAGGTCCGTGAGCCCTTCAATCTTCTCGTCCCGCGCTCCGCCTGTCGCGCCTGCCGGGCACCCATCACGGCGCTGCAGAACATCCCGATCGTGAGCTACTGCGTCCTGCGCGGGCGCTGCGCGGCCTGTGGTGCAAGAATCGGCGTCCGCTATCCGCTCGTCGAGGGATTGACGGGTGTGCTCTCGGCGCTCGTCGCGTGGCAGCTCGGGTTCGGCTGGCCGCTCCTCGCCGGCCTTACTCTTACCTGGTTCCTGGTCGCGCTCGCCTGCATCGACATCGATCACCAGCTGCTCCCGGACCAGCTCACCTTGCCGCTGCTCTGGCTCGGAGTGCTGGTGAGTCTCTGGGGCCCGCAACCGGGAGGTGCGCCGGTGCCCGTCGATCTGCGGTCGAGTGTGATCGGAGCCGTCGCGGGGTACTTGAGCCTCTGGAGCGTCTACCACCTCTTTCGCCTCGCCACCGGGAAGGAAGGGATGGGGTACGGGGACTTCAAGCTGTTCGCGGCGCTCGGCGCCTGGCTCGGCTGGCAGATGCTGCTGCCCATCGTCCTCGCGGCCGCCGCGGTGGGCGCCGCGGTGGGCCTCGTCATCCTGTCGGCGAAGAAGAAGGACCGCGGCACGCCGATCCCCTTCGGACCGTTTCTCGCCGCCGCGGGCTGGATCATGCTGATGTTCGGACACGCACTCGTCGCGAGGTACCTCGGCCTCTACGCGCCCCGCCCGTGACCGAATCGGAATCGGGGCGTGTAAGCTCGGTATCCGTGGACACGCGGCACAGAGGAGCTCTGCGCGTCGGGCTCACCGGCGGCATCGCGAGCGGCAAGACGACCGTGGCACGGCTCTTCGGCGCGCTCGGCGCGCCCGTGATCGATGCCGATGAGATCTCGCGCGAGGTCACCGCGCCCGGCACGCCGCTCATCGTTCGCATCGCCGAGCGATTCGGCGTGGAATTCATCGGCGCCGACGGCAGCCTCGACCGCCGCGCCCTGCGCAGGGTCGCGTTCGCCGATCCGCGGGCGCGGGCGGACCTCGAGGCGCTCACGCACCCGGCGATCCTCCAGGCGATGGAGCAGCGTGCGGCCGAGGCCGGCGGGCCCTACCAGGTGCTCGTCATTCCCCTTCTCGTCGAGAAGCACCGCACGGGCCTCATCGACCGCATCCTCGTCGTGGACTGCGAGGAGGCGCTGCAGATCCGCCGCCTGCAGGCGCGCGATGGCTCGACGCTCGAGGAGGCCCGGGCCATTCTCGCGGCCCAGGCCTCGCGTGCCGAGCGGCTGCAGGCCGCCGATGACGTCATCCCGAACAGCGGCGACCTCCAGGCCCTGCGCGGTGAGGTGGAGCGGCACCACTTGAGGTACCTCGAGCTCGCGGCCCAAGCGCCACCTTGACGCGGCAGGAGCCCGCCGGCCGTTTACGGGCAGTGACTGCGTCGAGCACAATACGTCGATGGCCGAGACCGCCGATCATCTGCAGGAGACCTCGCGGGCCGCTCAGGACGAGGTCTTGATCTTCGAGCAGCCGCTCAACGAGCGGATGCGCACGTTCCTGCGGCTCGACTTCCTCTACAACCAGGCGCTCTACCACAACGAGACCCCGACCCAGTGGGGCAGCCGGGCCGCGATGTCGAGCCTGCTCGACATCCTCGGGGTCACGGTCCGCAGCGACACCCGCTCGGAGGTGCTGAAGGAGCTCGAGCGGCACCTCGCGGTGCTCGGGGACTACCAGTCGAAGCCCGGCGTGGACGACGGCCGGTTGCGCACCGTCCTCACGAACCTGATGCGCCTGCGCACGGATCTGCTCGGCTCGGGTGGCGCGTTCCTGCAGCCCCTCAGGGACTCGGAGTTCCTGAACGCCATCAAGCACAGGAGCGCGATCCCCGGCGGCACGTGCGAATTCGATCTGCCCGACTACTTCTTCTGGCTGAGCCAGCCGCCGGAGACGCGGATGCGCACGTTCGGGGAGTGGCTCGGGATGCTCCGTCCGCTCTGCGATGCCATCGCCGAGCTGCTCTGGCTCGCCCGCCAGAGCGGCCGCCCGCGCGAGGAGACGGCCCAGGGCGGCGTGTTTCACATCAGCTTCGACCGCGACTCGCCCTCGCAGCTGCTGCGGATCTCGGTCCCCGCCTCCCTCGGCCTGTATCCGGAGATCAGCGGCAGCCACTACCGCTGCAGCATCCGCTTCCTCACCTGGAACGGGCTTGCGGTCCGCCCGACGCAGGTGGAGAGCGACGTGCGGTTCATGCTGAGCTGCTGCAACTGATCTGCGCCGTTGCGGGTCGTCATGGGCGCGGCGCGCGTCACCTGTCCCACCTGCGGCAGGGCCATCGAATGGTCCGAGGCCTCGCCCTTCCGGCCCTTCTGCAGCGAGCGCTGCAAGCTCATCGACCTGGGCGCGTGGTTCGGCGAGCAGCGGGGTATTCCGGGCGCTGCGGCGCCCGAGCCAAGCGAGGATGCCCCGGCGCCCGAGGAGAACGCGGGGGACGTGCCACCGCAGGCGCGCAAATGAGGGCGCGACAGATCAGGTGGAGCCTGCGGGGCGCTAGGGAAACTTGATCTTCCCGCCCCCGGGCGCGGGCGCTCCGGGGCCGAGCGCGCCGCCCACCTCGGGCACCACGATGCGCGATGCAGCCTCGCGGCGATACTCGCGCGCTTCCTCGATCGCCTCGTCGAGCGCCGCCTTCATGGCGTCCGGAAACCTCCGCAGCGCATCCTCGAGCGTCGAGGCCTCGATGTCGAACGCGAGCGGCAAGACGCCCGCGGGCGTGAGCAGCTGAGTCTGGCCGGAGAAGAGCACGGCGCGCGTGCCGTCCACCGAGCCGTCGATCTTGATGGGGGTCAGGCGGCGGAGGGTCCCCGCCTTGCGGTCCGTGAAGATCTCCTCCCGATACAGGCCGTTCGGGTCGAGCCGGATATCGGGGATGTCGGGTTGCGATGCCATGTCGGTCCGCTCGCTCCTCGCTGGGTCGCGTCATTGTAACAGACGCCTCACCCGCCTCCCCGCTCAGGGTCGCGGCTGCAGCGCCTCGATGAAGGGACGATCCGCCTCGAGGAGATCCTCGTGCGGCAGCTGCCCGACGGGGACCCACTTCAGGCGCTGTCCGTCGAGGGCGCGCGGCTCCCCACGGTACCGCTCGACGACCCACATCGAGAGCTCGACGATGCGGTCCGCGTACCCGTGCGAGAGCGTCACGGAGCGCCGCGCCGCAAGGACCTCGACGCCGAGCTCCTCCCTGAGCTCGCGCTGCAGCGCCTCCTCGTCCGTCTCGCCGAGCGCGACCTTTCCGCCGGGGAATTCCCAGCGCCCCGCGAGAGGCTTGCCGGCCGGGCGGTCGGCGATGAGCACTTGCCCGTCGGCGTCGAAGAGCGCGGCGGCGACGACGCGGATGCGGGGGAGCTCGGCCGCGGTGTGCTCCGGCGGGCGCGCCTTCACCCCGTGCTACCCCAGCTCGCGAGCGCGCCGTGGCAGTGCTTGTACTTCTTGCCGGAGCCGCAGGGACAGGGCTCGTTGCGGCCGATCTTGCGCTCGTTGCGCACGAAGGTGCCCGGCGATTCCGGCGCCGGAGCGGTTGGCGGGATGGGGCCTGCCGGCGCCGGGGCGCCCCTCCCCACCCCTCCCGGGCCCGCGGCCGCGGCCGCGGCCCCGCCCGGGACGAGCCCTCCGCCGAGACTCACCGCCCCGCTCAATCCCGCGCCGCTCGCCTCGCCGCCGCTCAGCGCCGACTGCGCTTCGAGGTGCTGCGCCTGCCACAGGCGCATCAGATGCTGGCGACGCTGCTCCTCATCCCGCTCGACCTCCTCCTGCGTGCGCACCTCGACCTTCGAGAGGAGCGAGACCGTGTCGTACTTGACGCGGTCGAGCATGGCGGAGAACAGCTCGAACGACTCGCGCTTGTACTCGGAGCGGTAATCCTGCTGCGCGTAGCCGCGCAGGTGGATGCCCTGCCGCAGGTAGTCCATCGCCGCGAGATGATCGCGCCATTGCCGATCGAGCGTCTGGAGCATGATGCTCTTCTCGGCGTGGCGCATGATGGGCGCGCCGAAGCGCTCCACCTTCTGCTCGTACACCGCGTGCGCGGCATCGATCACGCGCCGGCGCAGCGCCGCCTCCTCGAGCTCCGGCTCCTTCTGCAGCCAGGCCCGCGGCTCGATCCGCGCCCCGAAGTCCTTGAGGAGCGTCTCCGCGAGTCCGTCGAGATCCCAGTCCTGCGGCGCCGACAGCCGGGGCAGATACTGATCGAGCAGCGTGCCCACGGTCTCCTCGCGAATGCCGCGGACCGCCGCCGACAGGTCCTCGGCGCCCATGAGCTCGGTGCGCTGCTGGTAGACCACCTTGCGCTGGTCGTTCGCCACGTCGTCGAACAGCAGCAGCTGCTTGCGGATGTCGAAGTTGTGCGCCTCGACCTTGCGCTGCGCCTTCTCGATCTGCCGGCTCAGCATGCCGCTCTCCATCACCTCGCCTTCCTTCATGCCCGCCATCTGCAGCAGGCGCTTGATGCGCATGGGGTCGCCGAAGATGCGCATCAGATTGTCGTCCATCGAGAGGTAGAAGCGGCTCGAGCCCGGGTCGCCCTGCCGGCCCGAGCGGCCGCGCAGCTGATTGTCGATGCGGCGGGACTCGTGGCGCTCGGTGCCGACGATGTGCAGCCCGCCCGCCGCGATCACCCGCTCGTGGCGCGCCTGCCAGTCCGCGCGGGCGCGCTCCCGCGCGGTCTCCTCGGGCTCGGGACCGAGCGCCGCGAGCTCCGCCGCGAGATTCCCGCCGAGCACGATGTCGGTGCCGCGGCCCGCCATGTTCGTCGCGATCGTGACCGTCCCGGGCGTGCCGGCCTGCTCGACGATGAGCGCCTCGCGCTCGTGCTGCTTCGCGTTGAGCACCTGATGCGCGATGCCCTCCCGCTGCAGCAGGCCCGAGAGGAACTCGGAGGTCTCGATGGAGGTGGTGCCGACGAGCGCGGGCTGCCCGCGCGTCACGCAGTCGCGGATGTCCTCGATGATCGCCTGGAACTTGTCCTTCTGGCTCAAGTACACGAAGTCCGGCATGTCCTTGCGGACCATCGGCTTGTGCGTCGGGATGACCACCACCTCGAGCCCGTAGATCTGCAGGAACTCGGGCGCCTCGGTGTCGGCGGTGCCGGTCATCCCGGAGAGCTTCTTGTAGAGCCGGAAGAAGTTCTGGAACGTGATCGAGGCGATGGTCTGATTCTCCTCGCGCACCCTCACGCCCTCCTTCGCCTCGACCGCCTGGTGCAGCCCGTCGGACCAGCGCCGGCCGGGCATCGTGCGGCCGGTGAACTCATCGACGATGATCACCTCTCCGCCCCGCACGATGTAGTCCACGTCGCGCTTGTAGAGGACGTGCGCGCGCAGCGCGGCGTCGAGGTGGTGCATCAGGCGGATGTTCGCCGCGGCGTAGGGGCTTTCCCCCTCCTTGAGCAGTCCCGCCTCGGCCATGAACCGCTCGACCTTCTCGTGGCCCTCCTCGGTGAGCTGGCACTGCTTGGTCTTCTCATCGACGCTGAAATCCCCGGGGCCGTTCTCCTCCTTCTGGCGCACGAGGCGCGGCACGAGCTCGTTCACCTGCAGATACAGCTCCGTGCTCTCCTCGGCGGGTCCGGAGATGATGAGCGGTGTGCGCGCCTCGTCGATGAGGATCGAGTCCACCTCGTCCACGACCGCGTACGCGAGGCCGCGCTGCACGCGGTCCCCCAAGTGGAACGCTAGGTTGTCGCGCAGGTAATCGAACCCGAACTCGTTGTTGGTGCCGTACGTGATGTCGCAGGCGTAGGCCTCGCGCTTCTCCTCGGTGCTCTGGGCGTTCTTGATGACGCCGACCGTGAGCCCGAGGAAGCGGTAGACCGGGCCCATCCAATCCGCATCGCGCTGGGCGAGGTACTCGTTCACCGTGACGATGTGCATGCCCTCGCCGGTGAGGGCGTTGAGGTAGGCCGGCAGCGTCGCGACGAGCGTCTTGCCCTCGCCCGTCCGCATCTCGGCGATCTTGCCCTGGTGCAGCGCGATGCCGCCGATCAGCTGCACGTCGAAGTGCCGCATCTGCAGGGTCCGCCGCGACGCCTCGCGCACGGCGGCGAACGCCTCCGGCAGCAGGTCATCGAGGGGGCTCCCGCCCTTCAGGCGGTCGCGGAATTCCTGGGTCTTCGCGCGCAGGGCCTCATCGCTCAGGGCCTTGAATGACGCCTCGAGCGAGTTGGTGGCGCGCACGAGCGCGCCGTAGCGGCGCACCAGGCGATCATTGCGGCTGCCGAAGACGCGCGTGAGGAGTGTGAGCACGAAGGTTCCCGGTCGAAAAGGCAGGCGGGTCCGAATGGCGATGGACCGGCCGGCCCGCAAAAGCGCGCTATTGTACTCAAAGTGGACTCGATCGAGCCCGATCCGCCCCGCAGCGGCTAGATGGCGCCTGCCGCTCTCGATTGCAAGGGGGAGGACCGAAGCGTGGGCTCGGCGCCGGCTCGGGCGGCTCGGCGCCGGAGCGTCGGACCCCGCTCGGGGCCCGAGGGGCGCTCCTCAGCGGCCGGTGAAGGAGAGCGGGTTCACCTGCCGGCCGTTACGCAGCACTTCGAAGTGCACGTGGGGCCCGGTCGACCGCCCCGTCGAGCCCATGAGGGCGATGGTCTGCCCGCGGGTCACGGTCTCGCCGACCTTGACGAGCACCCGCTCGTTGTGGGCGTAGCGCGTCACGAAGCCGTTGCCGTGATTGATCTCGACCAGCGTGCCATAGCCGTCCCGCGCGCCGGCCCAGGTGACGACACCCGCCGCGACCGCGATCACCGGCGCGCCCTCGACGCCCGCGAAGTCCACGCCCTTGTGGAACTCCTGGCGGCCCGTGAACGGATCGGTGCGCTCCCCGAAGTACGAGGAGATGAACCCGTCGAGGATCGGCCGGCCCTGTGGGTGGATCGCCGCATCGAGATTGCGCGAGAGGATCACCGTCTCGAGCGCCGAGAGCTGCGTGTCCCGGAGATCGATGCGCTGCTGAAGCGCGCTCAAGGCGGCCGACAGATCCGGAATCTGCGGGCCGGCGCCGGTATCCTCCCCGTCGGGACCGCCGACCGGCGGATCCTCATCGAAGTCGAACTCCCGGCGGTCGATGTGGGCCATCTCCGCGAGGCGCTTGCCGAGCTCGTCGATGCGGATGATGTGCGCGTCGAGCCGCGCCATGCGGATGCCGAGCGCGTCCGTGCGATCCTGCAGCTGCTGCTTCAGGGAGACGACCTCGGAGCGCTGGTCCTTGAGGACGCCCATCCAGTGCTGCACCTCGCTCGTGCTCAGCGTGTGCCCCTCATAGCGGCCGAGCTGCAGGCCGATCGCGAAGACCGTCCCGAGAATCGCGAGCACGATCGCCGCGAGCGTGCAGCGCACGAGCGGGTGCACCACGGCAAACTGCCGCGACTGCCCGCTTCGACCCTGCGAGAATATGAATAGGCTCATGCTACGCGCTCCGGCGAGCGGAATTCTCGAGCTCGAGCCATCCAGAATATGCCGAATCGGCCCCGTGGAAACAAGCAGATTCGTCCCGGTTTGCGGCCTCGCGCCCGCGGGCGGCCGGGACCGGATTCTGTCAAGAGCCTGCTCGCGCGCTCGGGCCCGGTCACCGCCCCGATCGCCGCGCACGCCTCCCGGCAGCTCGGCTGGCGCCAGTGGCTCGATGAGCGGCTCCCGCCCCCCTTCAGCGCCCGGGTGACGGGCGTCGTCGAGCGCGCCGGCGCGCTTGTCATATTCACCGAATCGGCCGGCTGGGCCGTGAGGCTGCGCTACGCCTTGGCCGAGCTCGACACGGAGCTGCGCCGCTCCCATCCGGCCGTGAGGCACGTCACGGTGCGGGTGCTGCCGAGGGGATCGCCGGGCTAAGGGGGGTGCGCGGGCAGGCGCCCGCTCAGGCCGATGCGCCGTCCGGCAGCCCCGGCGCCTCCACGTAGGAGATCGGGGCCTCGGCGAGCGTCTCGAAGACCACGTCCTCCCAGGTCGTCGGATCGGCGAGCAGCGCGCGCAGGAGCTTGTTGTTGAGCGCGTGGCCGGACTTGAAGCCGCTGAACTCCCCGATGAGGCTGTGGCCAAGCAGATACAGATCCCCGATGGCGTCGAGGATCTTGTGCTTGACGAACTCGTCCTCGTAGCGCAGGCCGTCCTCGTTCAGCACGCGGAAGTCATCGAGCACGATCGCGTTGTCGAGGCTGCCGCCGAGCGCGAGATTGCGCGAGCGCAGCATCTCGAGGTCGCGCATGAAGCCGAAGGTGCGCGCGCGGCTCACCTCCTTCAGAAAGGAGGTCGTCGAGAAGTCCATCGAGGCGCGCTGCGAGCGGCGTTTGAAGATCGGATGGTTGAACTCGATCTCGAAGTTCACCTTGAAGCCGTCGAACGGGCGGAACTCCGCCCACTTGTCCCCGTCCGCGACGCGCAGCGGCTTCTTGATGCGGATGAAGTGCTTCGGGGTGCGCTGCTCCTCGATCCCCGCGGACTGCAGCAGGAACACGAACGGACCCGCGCTGCCGTCCATGATCGGCACCTCGGGAGCGCTCACCTCCACCTCGGCGTTGTCGA
>JASHTK010000289.1 GCA_030040575.1 Gammaproteobacteria bacterium | reverse complement strand
GCGGCGAGCGCGATCCCAATCCCCGCGGTGAGCAGGCCGGCGAGGAGGAACGGCACGCCGGTGCCGTCGGCGCTCACGAGCGCCGCGAGGATCGGCAGCACGTAGGCGGCGCTGAAGGCGATGAGCATCCGCCCGAGCGCGTTCGCGACGGCGAGCATGCGGCGCTCCCCGGTCCCTCAGGCTCCGAGGAAGAGCCGCTCGACCGCCTCGACGTGCCGGCGATCGGAGAGGTAGAGGATCACGTGATCGTCGGCGCTCACGACCGTATCGTGGTGGGCCATGATGACCTCGTCGCCGCGGACGACGGCCCCGATGGAGGCTCCCTCCGGCAACGGAATCTCCTCCACCCGCCGGCCCACCACCCGCGAGCTCGTGCCGGTGCCGCGCGCGATCGCCTCGAGCGCCTCGGCCGCTCCGCGCCGCAGCGAGTGGACCTTGACGATGTGGCCGCGGCGCACGTGCGAGAGCAGCGATCCGAGCGTGATGGTCTGCGGGGAGACGGCGACATCGATGCTGCCGCCCTCGATCAGCTCGGCGTAGGAGGGCTTGTTGATGAGGGCGATCGTCTTGCGCGCGCCGAGCCGCTTGGCGAGCATGGCCGAGAGGATGTTCGCCTCCTCGGAATTGGTCACGGCCGCGAACACGTCGGTGCTGTCAATGTTCTCCTCGACGAGCAGCTCCTCGTCGGCGGCGTCGCCGTTCAAGACGATCGCGTTCACGAGCAGCTCCGAGACGCGCCGGGCGCGCTGCGCATCGCGCTCGATCAGCTTGACCTGCTGGCCCTTCTCGAGCGCCTGGGCGAGCCGGAAGCCGATGTGGCCGCCCCCGGCGATCACCACCCGGCGGGCGGTCTCCTCGCGCTTGCGCATCTCGGCCATCACGCGCCGGATGGACTCGCGCGCGGCGAGGAAGTACATCTCATCCCCGTCCTCGATCAAGGTGTCCCCGTCCGGGCGGATCATGCGGCCGGCGCGATAGATGGCGAGGACCCGCACGTCGACGCCCGGCACGTGCTCGCGCAGCTCGCTCAGCCGGCGGCCGACCGCCAGTCCGCCCTCGAGCGCGCGCACGCCGACGAGGCGGACCCGGCCCTCGGCGAAGTCGAGCACCTGCAGCGTGCCGGGGTAGCGGATCAGCCGCTCGATGTACTCGGTGACGAGCTGCTCGGGGCTGATGAAGACATCGACCGCGAGCGCCTCCTCGCTGAACAGCTCCGGGCGGCTCGTGTACTCGGCCGAGCGGATGCGCGCGATCTTGGTGGGCGTGCGAAACAGCGTGTAGGCCACCTCGCACGCGGTCATGTTGACCTCGTCGCTGTTGGTGAGCGCGACGAGGATGTCCGCCTCGGCCGCGCCCGCGGCCTCGAGCACAATGGGGTAGGCGCCGTTGCCGGCCACGGTGCGGATGTCGATGCGGTCCTGCAGGTCCCGCAGCACCTCCTCGTTCACGTCGACGACGGTGACCTCGTTCGCCTCCTCGCGCGAGAGCTGGTACGCCGCCGTGCGGCCGACCTGTCCGGCACCGAGAATGACGATCTTCATGCGCGCGCCGCTCTCACACCGGCTCGAGGTGGGCGTACTCAAGCATCAGCCACTTGGTCCCCTGCTCCTCGAAGCTCACCTGCACGCGCGCGTGGGCGCCGCTGCCTTCGACGTTGAGGATCACGCCCTCGCCGAACTTCCCGTGGCGCACGCGCGCGCCGAGGCGCATCCCGCCGGCCTCGGGCTCGCTCGCGTCGATCCGCGGACGGAGGCGCGCCGGGCTCACCGGACGGGAGACCTGCACGCGGGGACGCACCTCCTCGAGGAGGCTCTCCGGGATCTCCTGGATGAATCGCGACGGCGCGCCGAAGCTATCGATGCCGTGCAGGCGGCGCTGCTCGGCGTAGGTGAGGTAGAGCCGCCGCATCGCGCGCGTCATGCCGACGTAGCACAGGCGGCGCTCCTCCTCGAGCCCGTCGAGGTCACCGGTCGAGCGCTGGTGAGGAAACAGGCCCTCCTCGAGGCCGCAGAGGAACACCACGGGAAACTCGAGCCCCTTCGCGCTGTGCAGCGTCATCATCTGCACGCAGTCCTCAGCAGGCCCCGCCTGCCCCTCGCCGGACTCGAGCACCGCGTGGGCGAGGAAGGCCTCGAGCGGCGCCGGGCGCTCCCCCGCCTCGACGGGCTCGGGCTCGAAGCCGCGCGCGGCGCTCACGAGCTCGAGGAGGTTCTCGACGCGCGCCTCGCCCCGGTCGGCCCTCTCGCGCCTGTGGTGCTCGAGGAGGCCGCTCGCCTGCAGCACCTGGTCCACCTGCTCGTGGAGCGGGAGCGAGGCGGTCTCGCGCGCGAGCCGCTCGATGAGCTCCATGAAGCCGCGCACCGCGGTCGAGGCCCGGGGCCCGAGCGCATCGCCCGCCGCCGCGGCGGCCTCCCACAGCGAGCCGCCCGCGGCTCTCGCCCGCTCGCGGAGCGCATCGAGGCTTTTGGCGCCGATGCCCCGCGCGGGGAGGTTCACGACGCGCTCGAAGGACGGATCATCCCGCCGGTTGGCGATGAGCCGCAGGTACGCGAGGGCGTCCTTGATCTCCGCCCGCTCGAAGAAGCGCAGTCCGCCGTACACTCGGTACGGCACGCGGGCGAAGAGGAACGTCTCCTCGAAGATGCGCGACTGCGCGTTCGAGCGGTAGAGGATCGCCGTGTCGCGGCGCCGGCCGCCGCGCTCGACCCACTCCTCGATCCGCCGCAGGACGAACTCGGCCTCGTCGCGCTCGTTGAAGGCCGCGTACAGGCGGATCGGATCGCCCTCGGCCCCGCTCGTCCAGAGCGTCTTGCCGAGGCGGCCCGAGTTGTGCGCGATGAGGGCGTTCGCCCCCCGCAAGATCGTGCCCGTCGAGCGATAGTTCTGCTCGAGCCGGAAGAGCCTCGCGTGCGGGAAATCGCGCCGGAACTCCTGGAGGTTCTCGGCGCGCGCGCCGCGCCAGCGGTAGATCGACTGGTCGTCGTCGCCCACGACGAAGGGGAAGCCCGCCGAGCCGACGAGCAGCTTGAGCCACGCGTACTGGATGGGGTTCGTGTCCTGGAACTCATCGACCAGCACATGGGCGAATCGCCGGCGGTAGTGCTCGAGCAGCGGCGGGTGATCGCGCCACAGCTCGAACGCCCGCAGCAGCAGCTCCGCGAAATCCGCCACCCCCGCGCGAGCGCAGGCCTCCTCGTACCCCGCGTACAGGCGGAGCAGCTGGCGCCGGGTCGGATCGTTGCCGTCCTTGAGGTCGGCGGGCCGCGCGCCCTCATCCTTGCGGGAGTTGATGAACCACTGGATCTCGCGCGGCACCCAGCGCGTCTCATCGAGGCTCTGCGCCTTCAAGACCTTGCGGATGAGCCGCAGCTGATCCTCCGAGTCGAGGATCTGGAAGCCCTGCGGTAGGCCCGCGTCGCGCCAGTGCAGGCGCAGCAGCCGGTGGGCGATGCCGTGGAAGGTGCCGATCCAGAGCGGACCGGTGCCGATGCCGAGCAGCTGCTCGACGCGGGCGCGCATCTCCCCGGCGGCCTTGTTGGTGAAGGTGACTGCGAGCACCCCGTGAGGCGATGCGCCCTCGACCTCGACGAGCCACGCGATGCGGTGCGTGAGGACGCGCGTCTTGCCGCTGCCGGCTCCGGCCAGCACCAGGACCGGGCCGAGAGGCGCGGTGACGGCGCTGCGCTGCGCCTCGTTGAGCGGGCCGAGGATGGGGGACAAATCCATGGGGCGCGCATTCTATACCAGGCGCGCGGGCGTCGAGCTCGCCGGGCCTCGGCCCGCTACGCCCGGGGCGATCAGCGCCGCACGACCGCCTCCTCGCCGATGCGCACCAGGGCGACGACGAGGCTGAGCAGCACCGGCCCGATCACGATGCCGAGGAATCCGAACGCCGCCACTCCGCCGATCGCGCCGACGAACACGGCGAGCGTCGGGACCGATCCGTGGCGCGCGGCGATGAGCGGCCGCAGCAGCTGCTCGGCGCCGCCGAGGAGCAGCGCCCAGACGGTGAGGAAGATCGCCGCGCCCCAGCGGCCGTCGATCGCGAGGTACGCGATCGCCGGCACGAGGACGACGGCGGTGCCGACCACAGGGATGAATGCCGCGATGATCGCGAACACGCCGAGCACGACGGGCGATGGCAGGCCCGCGAGCGCAAATCCGATGCCGATCAGCGTTCCTTGGATGACGGCGGTCGCGGCCGTGCCGAAGACCACCGCCCGCAACGCCGCCGACACCTCGCGCACGAGCGCCGCGCGGCGGCCCTCATCGAGGGGAATGAGCCGCGTCAGGTGGTGCAGCATGGCGCTGCCGTCGCGCAGCAGGAAGAACAGCAGGAACAGCATCAGGAAGAACCCGACGAGCGTTCCGGCGACCCCGAGCATCACCGTGCCGCCGACGGTCGCCGCCGATTCGAGCGTCGAGCGGGTCGCCGTCGTGAGCCAGTCCTCCAGCTGCTGCACCGAGACCGGCAGGTTGTGCCGCGCCCAGAGCACCGCGGAGCCGATCACCGGGTAGTGCTCGATGCGCCAGAGCGTCGTCGGCAGGCGCACCGCCGAGTGGCCGCGCATGAAATCGATCAAGGCGGCGACCTGCCGCGCGAACATCACCGCAACGAGCGAGAGGGGCGCGACGATCACGAAGGGCGTGAGCGCAGTGAGGATGCCGGCCGAGAGGCCGGCGCGGCCGGCGAGCGCGCGCGCGAGGCGCAGGTGCAGCGGATGCAGCAGGAAGGCGAGCACGGCGGCCCACTCGAGCGCGCTCCAGAACGGATCGAGAATGCGCACGAGCGCGTAGCCGAGCACGGCGACGGTCGCGATGACGAACGCGCGCCGATAGAAACCCGAGTAGTGCTCCACGGTCTTGCGAGGCTCCGGCCGGCCGCTGGGGGTTCCCGCAAGCCTAGCGTGCGGCGGGCTCGACGGGAACGTCGGCGCCGCGCACGAACGAGCGATCGGACAGGCTCTCGAGAAAGGCGAGGAGCTCCCGGCGCTCCTCCGCGCTGAGCGTGAAGGCGCGCAGCCGCGGATCGCGCACCCCCCCGTGGCGGGCATCGGGCTCCCGGCCCGCGCGCGCGTAGTGATCGAGCACCGCGCCGAGCGTTGCGAAGCGGCCGTCGTGCATGTAGGGCGCCGTGAAGGCGAGGTTGCGCAGCGTCGGGACGCGGATCGGTCGGTCGCTCGTGCCGTCGTTCGCGAAGCTCGCCGGGCCCGTCTCGCCCGCGGCGTCGCGCCAGTTCCCCGAGAAGTTGAAGCCGGAGTGACAGCCGGCGCAGCCGATGCGCGCGGAGAAGAAGAGCGCCATGCCGCGCTTCGCCCGGCTCGAGAGCGCGCGCGAGTCGCCCCCGAAGACGTAGCGGTCGAAGGGCGAGTCCCCGGCGATCAGGGTGCGCTCGAACGAGGCGATGGCCTCGATCACGCGCTCGAGCGTGATGCTCGGCCGAGCCTGGCCGAAGGCGGCTGCGAACGCGCGGCGGTAGAGCGGATCGCGCGCGAGCGCCGCGGCGAGCAGCCGTGCGCGTCCCTTCAGGCCGAGCTCGAGCGGATGCTCGCTCAGCATGGGCTGCAGCATCTGCGCCTCGAGCGACGCGGGGGCCGGCGCAGTCCATCCGAAGGCGATGTTGTAGGCGACGTTCACGAGCGCCATCGCATTGTGGGGCAAGGCCTGCCCGGTCGCGCCGACCGCGACCCGGCGCCCGTCGGTGTAGGAGCGTGCCGGGTCGTGGCAGCTTGCGCAGCTGTACCGGCCCGTGAGGGAGAGCCGCCGGTCGAAGAACAGCCGCCGGCCGAGCGCGACCTTCGTATCGGACATCGGGTTGCCGGCGGGGACGGCCGGGACGGGAAAGCCGCGCGGCAGGCGCCACACGTAGGCCGCCGCGGCGCTCGGGAGGGAGCGAGCGGGGGGTGCGATCTCGGCGCTCGAGCGCGGGGTCTCGGCGCGCGCGTGCGCGGTCGCAAGCGCGGTCCCGAGGCCGAGCATGGCGCCGAGGCCGAGCACGGCGCCGAGTCCGAGCATGGCGCCGAGGCCGGTCAGCGCCAGCTCGCCGCCGTGCCCTCGCGCGTGAGCGCCGTCGTCTGCCCGTCGATCTGCGAGCGCTCGCGCACCCACTGCTCGAGCGCCGCGAGGGCGGCGGCATCGGCGCCCGGCGTGCCTCGCTGCGCGGCGATCCAGTCCTCGATGGAGGAGAGGAAGTGGCGCGCCACGGCGCGGTCGGTGACGAACAGATCCAGGTAGGCCTGCTTCGCCTCCTCGAGGCGATGGAGTCTCAGGTATGCCTCGCCCCGGTATTCGAGGGCCTCGGGGAAATCGGGCCGCAGCGCGAGCGCCCGAGCGTACGCGGCGAGCGCGGCCTCGTAGTCGCCGAGCTTGCGCCGGGCGTAGCCGAGGTTGTTCCAGGCCTCGGCGAGGCTCGGGTCGCGCTCCGTCGCCTCCTGGAAATTCGCCCGCGCCTCCCCGTAGGCGGCCTGGGCGCTGCCCTCGGTCTGTGCGCGCACGTTGCCAGTCTCGCCGGCCGCCGCCGCGTCGAGCTGGTCGGCGTGCTTCAGGAGCGCGACGCCCGCGTTGTACACGGCAAGCGCGGCGGGATCGTGCGCGGGCGCGGGCCCCTGAGCGGCACCGGGCGCAGGCGCCGGCAGCGAATCGCTCGGCACGGACCACACCGCGGGGGCCGCGAGCACGGCGAGCAACGATCCCGCGATCAGCGCCTGGATACTCCTTCGCATCGGTCTCTCCCCGGGGATCAGGCCTACCAGCGGTTCCTGAGCTCGCGCAGCTTCAGGAACACCGTCTTCGCGTCCGGTCGCTCCCCGATGTCGGGGAACGCCTCCCGGAGGCGGGCGATCACGGTCGGGCTGTGCAGGCGAAAGAAGGTGTTGACGCGCTTCTCCTCCGCGAGCGTCGTGACGAGGGCGGCCGCCGGGTCCCGATCGCGGCAGCGCGCAAGCAGCGCGGCGGCCGCCTCGTTGTCCGGCTCCCGGTCAAGGGTGAACTCGAGATTGCGGGCGAGGTACTCGTGGCCGGGATACACGCGCGTCGAGTCCGGAAGCCGCGCGAGCCGGCCGACGAAGCTCTCGTAGAGCAGATCCGGGCGTCCGCTCGTGTGACAGTTGCCCGCGCCGGCGTTGAACAGCGTGTCGCCCGAGAACAGGGCGGGGTCGCTGTGGGCATACAGGCAGATGTGCGAGAGCGTATGGCCGGGCGTGTCGAGGCATTCGAGCTCGACGGTTCGTCCAACGCGGACGACGTCTCCCTGGCGCAAGCCCACGCTCACGCCGCCGATTCCCGCAGCAGCCTCGGCGTGGGCGAGAACCCGCGCGCCCGTCGCACCGACCATCCCCTCGTTGCCCCCCGTGTGGTCGCGATGCTCGTGCGTGTTGAGGACTTGCGTGATCTCCCACCCGCGGGCGCGCGCCGCATCGAGGCAGCGGCGCCACTCGAGCGGATCGACCGCGAGCGCCTCCCCGGTCTCGGGACAGGCGATCAGGTAGTGGAAGTTGCGGTACTCGTTCGCCGCCCACACGCGTTCGATCAGCATCTCGAGCCTCGGAATCCCTCGGGGTGCGGTGTCGCCGGCCGGCAACGTACCGGGATTCACCGCCGCACGCCATAATGGGCGGGCCGGGTCGCAGACGCAACGCTCGACCCGCGCAGCCCCGGGGCGGCGAGGATGGAGCGCCATGCATCACACGTTCCTCTACGAGCCTGGCGTCTGGACGCTCTCCGGCATGTTCTGGAGCGGCGATGGCCCGGGCATCGCGGTCGAGGGGCGGACCGAGATCTCGCACGGCAAGGACTGCTGGATGCTCGCGGGGCGGATGCGCGTGCTCGCCTCCCCGCCGGCCGAGTTCGTGAGCATCTACACCTTCGAGGCGCCGCAGCCCGATGCGCCGGTGCTGCGGTGGTCGTCGGAGAACCCGACGCTCGGGAAGCTCCACGGCGTGTTCGCGGTGGTGGGCCCGAGCATGCTCTCGCTCTACCGCTCCGAGCAGGGCGACTACCAGGGCACGGAGCAGCTGCGCCAGATCGCGCCCGATCAGTACGAGGGGACCGGGGTGCTCCTCATGGGCGATCGGCGCCTCTCCTCCTGGCACGTCACCCTGGCGCGCTGAGGGCGCCCCTCACCGCAGCAGCGACTGGGTCGTCGGCAGATAGTGATCCGCGAGCAGCGCGGCGAAGAGCCACATGAGGTACGTGACGGAGAATCGGAACACGCGCATCGGCAGATCGCGGTGCGCGGTGATCTTCAGGATGAGCGCGTAGTAGAGGAACATCGCGTTGAGCACCAGGGCCGCCGCGAGGTAGATGAGCCCGCTCATGCCCGTGAGGAAGGGCAAGGCCGTCACGGCGACGAGCAGGATCGTGTAGAGCAGCACGTGCAATCGCGTGTAGTCCTCGCCGTGGGTGACGGGCAGCATCGGAATGCCGGCCTGCGCGTACTCGTCGCGGCGGGCGATCGCGAGCGCCCAGAAGTGCGGGGGCGTCCAGGCGAAGATGATGAGGAACAGCAGGAGCGCGTTGGCATCGACGCTCCCCGTCACCGCCGTCCAGCCGAGCACGGGCGGCGCCGCGCCGGCGGCCCCGCCGATCACGATGTTCTGCGAGGTGGCGCGCTTCAGCCACACCGTGTAGATCACGGCGTATCCGATGAGGGAGACAAAGGTGAGCGCGGCGGTGAGCGGATTGACGAGCAGGCCGAGGATCGCCATGGAGAGGAACCCGAGGACCGCGGCGAAGCTCAACGCCTGGCGCTCGGTAAGCTGGCCGCGCGGCAGGGGCCGGCCGCGCGTACGGCTCATCTGGGCGTCGATCCGCCGGTCGAGGACGTGATTGAGCGCGGCGGCGCAGGCTGCGGCGAGCGCGATCCCGAGATTGCCCCACACGAGCGCGCGGATCGGCGGCAAGCCGGGGCTTGCGAGGAGCGTGCCCACGACGGCCGTGAACACGATGAGCGCGACCACTCTCGGCTTGGTGAGCGCGAGGTAGTGGCGCCAGGCGAGCGGAGCCTCGCGGCCGAGCCTCGCAGCGCTCGCGAGCGGGATGGAATGGCGTGGCGGCCGCACGTGCCCTGCCTAGGCGAGAAGCGGCACGGCGCGCAAGCTGTGCACCAGGGCGAGCGCGGCGAGCAGGGTGAGCGCGGCTCCCGCGTTGTGAGCGGTGGCGAGCGAGAGCGGAAAGCCGCGCAGCACCATCGAGATGCCGATCGAGAGCTGTGCGGCGAGCGTGATGAGCACGGCCACGGCGGCCGTCCGCGCGGCCCGCCAGGCCCTGAGCGAGCGCCGGCCGAGCACGGTGAGCGCGGCCGCGAGCAGCGCGCACGTCGCGACGAGCGCGCCCAGCCGGTGCGTGACGTGGATCGCGACCC
>JASHTK010000029.1 GCA_030040575.1 Gammaproteobacteria bacterium | reverse complement strand
ACGCTGGATGGAGCGATGCAGCGTGCTCGTTCTTTGGCACACTCCCGGCACACTTGCTGCCTCAATGTGCCACCCGGCGGCACCAAGTGGCGCGCGCAAGTGCTTGAGTTATTTGGTGTCGAGTGGTGGCGCTGCGCGGCCTCGGCCGTTTTGTAAACCGTTGGTCGGGGGTTCAACTCCCTCAGCCGGCATCAAATTTGCGCGGTCTATCGGGCCCCGGCGGCCGCGAGCAGCTCCCGGGCGAGGTCCTCCGGTCGATCGAGCATCACCTCGTGGCCGCACGCGAGGGAGACCGTCCGCCACCCCTTGGCCTTCGCGCGCTCGAAGGCCCGCGGAAAGGGAGTGTCGTCCCAATCGGTCGCGAAGAGATACGTGATGCTCCCGATCGAATGAATGCCTCGACCGAGCTGCACGCATTCCTCGAAACAGGCGAACGGGTGAAACGTGCATTGCCGGTCCACCCACTCCCGGTCCCGGGCGTTGGTGTTGAATACCGCGGCCGGGATGTGCGGGGCCTTCCAACCGTCCCCGGCGCTCCTCGTCGCCGCGATGATCTGGGTGCGCTGAGGCTCGTGAACGTTCTGCAGGACGTTCTCCCCGCTCTCCGGCACGAACGCATCGAGGTACACGAGCGCACGAATGCGATCCGGCATGCGATCGGCGACGCCTGTGATTACCATGCCCGCATAGGAGTGTCCGCACAAGATCACATCCGAGAGCTCCTCCCAGCGCAGGAGATTCGCGACGTCATCGATGTGCGT
Source organism: Gammaproteobacteria bacterium (assembly GCA_030040575.1). Classification (GTDB taxonomy): domain Bacteria; phylum Pseudomonadota; class Gammaproteobacteria; order Steroidobacterales; family Steroidobacteraceae; genus JASHUC01. The sequence continues at coordinate 2,859 of JASHTK010000029.1, read as the reverse complement.
GGACAGGTTCACGCTGCGCGTCAGCAGATGCGAGCGTTCCCCGAGACCGGTCAGCGTCGGCGTGTGGACGTCGTGCCCGAGGTCCTGAAGCTCGCGACGAACGCGCTTCCAGCACCAGCTGCCGTGCCAGGCGCCGTGGACCAGAACAAATGTGGACATGAGGAGCCCCTCCGCGTGATCCGATCATGGACGCCGATTCCCGGGAGCGGCGCGTCGTTGCCGCGAGAGTACCGTACGGCTCGCCCGCAAGCGCGCGCCGGTGGACGCGTGACGCAGGGTCTCGCCGGCGTGCAGGACTTGAGCGGCGGGAGGTAAGATAAACGTTTCGCTGCGACGGTGAGCTGACCGCAGCGCGGGCAGGGCGGGGAGCGGTCCGCGTGGGGCGGCGTGCGGAGCCGAGAAGGAAGAATGAAGGAAGCATGACGAGCGGGTCGGGGAGTGCTGCGCGGGTGGCGGGGGCCACGCTCGATGAGGATGCGTGGGAGGACCTGCTGTCGTTCATCGAGGAGCGGCGGGTGATTCCGATTGTGGGACCTGAGCTGCTGCGGGTGGCGACCGAGCGGGGCCCGCGGCCGCTGATGGAGTGGGCGGCGGAGAGGCTTTCGAGCCGGCTTAACTTGACGCGCGCGGAGCTGCCCGAGCGGTACACGCTGAACGATGTGGTGTGTGTATTCCTCGCCGGGCGGGGTAGGCGGGAGGAGGCCTACGTGCGGCTGCGCTCGGTGCTGAAGGAGGCGGCCTTTGAGCCCTCGACGGCGTTGCGGCAGCTCGCCTCGATCACGGACTTTGACCTGTTCGTGACGACGACGTTTGACTCGTTGCTCGAGAGCGCGATCAACCAGGAGAGGTTCGGGGGGGCGGCCTCGACCGAGGTGCTCTCGTATGCGCCGAACCGGGTGGTGGACTTGCCGGCCGAGCGGGAGCGGCTGAGTAGGCCGGTGGTGTATCACCTGTTTGGCAAGCTCTCGGCCTCCCCGACGTATGTGATCTCGGATGAGGACCTGCTTGAGTACATCTGCGCGCTGCAGAACGAGAGTCTGGTGCCCGAGAGGCTCTTTCATGAGCTCGAGCACAACCATCTGCTGGTGATTGGCAGCAACTTCAGCAACTGGCTCGCGCGGTTGTTCCTGCGGATGGCCAAGCGCCATCGGCTCTCCGATCCGCGGGAGGTCGGGGAGGTGCTGGCCGATGATGAGTTGGCCGGGGATGAGCGGCTCATTGCGTTTTTGCAGCAGGTGAGCGTGCGGACGAGGATTTACAGCGGGGCGGAGCGGTTTGTCGGGGAGCTGCACGAGCGCTGGGGCAGGCGCCGAAGGAGCGCGGGGGACTCCGGGGTGTGGGCGAGCGGGGTCGGATCGAGCGGTGCTGCCGGGCCCGGGGGGCCCACCGCCCCGGTGCGCTCGGTGCCGCCTGCCAAGGAGATGCCGCAGGGGGCGGTGTTTGTGAGCTACGCGCGGGAGGATCTGCCTGCGGTGCAGAGGATCAAGGCGGGGCTGGAGGCGGCGGGGATTGCGACCTGGTTTGACCTCGATCGGCTTGAAGTCGGGGATGACTACGACCGCAAGATCCGCGGCAACATTGCCCGCTGCTCGTACTTCATTGCGGTGATCTCGCAGACCACGCGCCGGAGGCTCGAGGGGTACTTCAGGCGCGAGTGGAGCTACGCGCTCGATCGGGCGCGCAACATGGCCGAGGGGGCGCTGTTCGTTCTGCCGGTGAGCGTGGATGGGACCGAGCCCGATGCGGCGCAGGTCCCGGAGCGGTTCCGGGCGCTGCACGTGACGGAGCTGCCGGGGGGGCAGGTCAGTGAGGAGTTTATCGGGCGGCTGAGCGAGCTGCTCGGGGGGCGGGGCCGATGAGCGTGGCGGACCCCGAGGATGCGAGCACCCGCCCCGGGGCTCGCGCGGGGCTCGGGGCGGTACCCGCGGCGGGCGCGGAGCACGGGGCGGGGAGCATCGATGAGGACAGCCCCTGGCTCGGGCTTGCCTCCTTTACCGAGGAGACCCGGGGGTATTTCTTCGGGCGCGAGGGGGAGGTGGCCGAGCTGGCCCGGCGGGTGCAGAGGAAGCTGCTGACGGTGTTGTTTGGGAAGTCCGGGCTCGGGAAGACCTCGATCCTGCGGGCAGGCCTGGTGCCGCGGCTGCGGGCGCTTGGGTACTTTCCGGTGTACCTGCGGATGGACTACGGGGCGGGCAGTCCCGAGCCTGCCGAGCAGATCAAGCAGGCGATCAACCAGGCGGCCCGCGGGCTCGGGGGGGCGGGGCAGCAGGGGGAGCTCGGGCCCCCTCAGGTCACCTCCCCCGGGGAGTCGATCTGGGAGTTTCTGCACCACCGGGAGGATGTGCTGAAGGATGCGGGGGGGGCGCGGCTCACCCCGCTTCTGATCTTCGATCAGTTCGAGGAGCTGTTCACCCTGGCCCAGAGCGATGAGTTCGGGCGGGCGCGGGCGGCGCGCTTCATCGAGGAGCTCTCCGACCTCGTGGAGAACCGCCCACCGAAGGCGCTTGAGGCGCGGCTCGAGGGGGAGGAGAGCCTGGCGGAGCGGTTTGACTTCTCCCGCGGGGACTACCGGGTGGTGATGGCGCTGCGGGAGGACTACTTAGCCCCGCTCGAGGGGTTGAAGAGGCTGATGCCGAGCCTGTCGCAGAACCGGCTGCGGCTTGCCCCGATGACCGGCCACCAAGCCCTGCAGGCGGTGCTGCAGCCGGGCAACCGGCTGCGGCCCGGCAAGCCCTTGGTGTCCGAGGAGGTCGCCGAGGCGATCGTGCGGTTCGTGGCGGGGGGCTCGGAGCTGGCCAATGCGGAGGTGGAGCCCTCGCTTTTGAGCCTGATCTGCCGGGAGCTCAACGAGCAGCGCAT
>JASHTK010000288.1 GCA_030040575.1 Gammaproteobacteria bacterium | reverse complement strand
CTGATCGCCGCGCCGGAGCGGATGCCCGGAGAGCTCGAGGTGAGCGCCGTGACGCCGGAGAGCGAGATCATGGCGGCGCGCCACCGCACGCTCACGGTGGAGGGCGTTCAGTTCCACCCGGAGAGCATCCTGACGCCCGAGGGCCCGCGGCTGCTCGAGAATTTCCTGCTGCTGTCGGGCGGAGCGCGCGCCCGGGAGCCGCAGTCCGGAGCCGGCGATGTCCTCCCTGCGTGAGCCGCTCGAGCGCCTGCTCGAGCGCCGCGACCTCACGGAGGGCGAGGCCGAGGAGCTGCTCGGCGCGCTCACGCAGCCCGACGCCCCGCCAGCCGCCGTGGGCGCCGTGCTCGCGGCGCTGCGCGTGAAGGGCGTGGTGGCGGACGAGGTTCGGGGATTCGCGACGGGCATGCGCCGCCTCGCACGCCGTCCGAGGATCCCGGCAGGCGTGCGGGCGATCGACGTGGTGGGAACGGGCGGCGACGGCTCCGGCAGCCTCAACATCTCGACGGGGACCGCGCTGCTCACCGCCGCCTGCGGCGTGCCGGTCGTGAAGCACGGCAACCGATCCATCTCGAGCCGCGCGGGCAGCGCCGACGTCCTCGAGGCGCTCGGACTGAGCCTGCCGCTCGATGAGGAGGCGGCGCCCGGCTGTCTCGCCGCCACCCATTTCACGTTCCTCTTCGCCCCGTACTACCACCCGGCCATGAAGGCGCTCGCGCCCGTGCGCACCGCGCTCGGCGTGCGAACGATCTTCAACCTCCTCGGGCCGCTCACCAATCCGGCCGAGCCGCCGTTCCACGTCATCGGCGCGCCGCGCCGGGAGGAAGCGCGGCTCCTCGCCGACACGCTCGCCGGAATGCCGATCGAGCGCGCATTCGTCGTGCACGGCGCGGAGGGCTGGGACGAGCCGACGCCCGTCGGACCTTTTACACTCTTTGACGTACGTCCCGGCCAGGTGAGCGTCGAGGTGCGCACGGCGGCGGACTACGGGCTCGAGGCCTGCACGAGCGCCGGGCTCGCCGGCGGCGACGCGCGGCACAACGCAAACGCCTTGCGCGCGGTCCTCTCGGGGGAGGATCGGGGCGCGCATCGCGATTGCCTGCTGCTCGGCGCCGCGCTCGCGCTCGAAGTCGCGGGCGTCGCGCGCTCGCGCCGCGAGGCCGTCGGGCAGGCGGCGGAGGCGATCGAGAGTGGCGCCGCGCGGCGCGTGCTCGATGCGGTCGCCGCGTTCCAGCCCGCGCGGAGCGCGGCTCGATGAGCGGCTTTCTCGCGCAGATGGCCCGGAGCAGCGCCGAGCGCGTGGCGCAGGCGAAGGCCCGCGTCGGCGAGAGCGAGCTGCGCGCGCTTGCGCGCGCCTCACCGCCCCCGCCCCCCCTCGCTTTGAGCGCGCGCGGCTTCGATCTGATCGCGGAGGTCAAGCTGCGCTCTCCGGCGGCCGGACGCCTCGCTCGGGAGGCGGGAGCGCTCGCGGCCCGCGCTCGCGGCCTCGCCGACCGGGTGGAGGACTATGCTCGAGGGGGCGCCGCAGCCGTCTCCGTGCTCACCGAGCCCGAGCGGTTCGACGGGGCGCTCGAGCACCTGCAGATCGCGGCACGATCGCTCGGTGCCTTCCGGGTCCCCGCGATGCGCAAGGATTTTCTCGTCGACCCCTACCAGGTGCTCGAGGCGCGCGTGGCGGGGGCCGCGGGCATCCTCCTCATCCTGAGGATGCTCGGCGAGCGCGCGAGCGAAGGCCTGCTCGATTGCGCCCGGGACCTCGGGCTCTTCGTGCTGCTCGAGGCCTTCGACGAGGCCGACATCGACCGGGCGCACGCGATCGTCGAGGCGCGCCTCGCGCGCGAGTCCGCGCCGCCCGGCGCCGCTCAGACCGCGCTCCTCGTCGGCCTGAACTGCCGTGATCTCGATACGCTGCAGGTGGTGCCGGGCCGGCTCGAGTCGCTCGTGGGCCGGCTGCCGGCAAGCGTGCCGCGCGTCGCCGAAAGCGGAGTCGCCTCGGCGGCGGATGCCGCAAGGGTGGCCGCCGCGGGCTATGACCTTGCGCTGGTCGGCAGCGCGCTCATGTCCGGCCGTGATCCGGCCGCACGGGTGCGCGAGATGCTCGCGGCGGGGCGCCGCGCCGCCGGCCGCGCGGCGGACCGAGGAGGGAGCTGAGCGCATGTGGATCAAGATCTGCGGGATGACGACTCCCGAGGCCGTCGAGGCAGCGCTCGCGGCGCGCGTCGACGCGATCGGCTTCGTATTCTCGCCGTCGCCGCGCCGGCTCGAGCCGGCGGAGGCCGCCCGGCTCGCGACGCCCGCGCGCGGCCGCATCGCCTGCGTCGCCGTCACGCAGCATCCCTCGCAGCGGCTGCTCGATTCGATCCTCGCCGGGTTCGGGCCGGATGTCTGGCAGAGCGACGTGGAGGACATGGCCACGCTGCGCGCGCCCGAGGGGCTCGCGCTCCTGCGGGTGCTGCGCGCCGGCCGGGCCGTGCCCGAGCCGCTTCCCGGGCGCGTGCTCTACGAAGGGCCGCGCAGCGGCACGGGCGTGGCGTGCGATTGGTCGGGCGCGCGCGAGCTCGCCCGGCGGACCGAGCTGGTGCTCGCAGGAGGGCTCACCGTCGCGACGGTGGGCGCCGCGATCGAGGCCGTGGGGCCGTTCGGGGTCGACGTGTCGAGCGGGGTCGAGGAGAAGCGCGGCGTCAAGAGCCCGCAGAGGATCATGCAATTCGCTGAAGCCGCGCGGGCGGCGTTCCGCGCGTGGTCGGTCGCGCGCGCCGGGCGCTCCGGGACGCTCGCGCGCGATGCCACCGAGGAGGACGTTCGATGACGCTCGAGATGGGCCAGGCGGATCGTGAGCGGCTGCTCGCGGAGGTGCTCGCTGGCCGCGTGCCGGATGCGCGCGGCCGCTTCGGCCCCTTCGGCGGGCGCTACGTGCCGGAGACGCTGATCCCGGCGCTCGAGCGCCTGGAGCGGGGCGTTCGCGAGCAGCTGCACCGCGAGGATTTTCAGGCGGCGCTCGGCAGCGAGCTCACGACCTGGGCGGGACGGCCGACGGCGCTCACGCGCGCCGGCCGGCTCTCCTCCCGCTGGGGCGCGGAGGTGTGGCTGAAGCGCGAGGACCTCGCGCACACCGGCGCACACAAGATCAACAACGCGATCGGCCAGGCGCTGCTCGCGCGGCGACTCGGGGCGCGGCGCATCGTCGCCGAGACGGGCGCGGGCCAGCACGGTGTCGCGAGCGCCGCGGCCTGCGCGCGTCTCGGGTTGCCCTGCACCGTGTACATGGGCGAGGTCGACATGGAGCGCCAGGCGCCGAACGTCGGCCGCATGCGCCTGCTCGGGACGACGGTGGTCGCCGTGAAGAGCGGCGACCGCACCCTGCGGGCGGCGATCGACGAGGCGATCCGCGACTGGGTCTCGGACCCCCTGCACACCTACTACCTGCTCGGCTCGTCGATCGGCCCGCACCCCTACCCGTACCTCGTGCGCGAGCTGCAGGCCGTGATCGGGCGCGAGGCGCGGGCGCAGATGCTCGCGCAGGCCGGAGGACTGCCCGACGCCGTCATCGCGTGCGTCGGCGGAGGCTCGAACGCCATCGGCCTGTTCCACGCGTTCGTCCCGGACGCCTCGGTGGAGATCATCGGCATCGAGGCGGGAGGTCGCGGTCGCGGCCTCGGTGAGAACGCGGCGACGCTCGCGTTCGGCCGGCCCGGCGTGCTGCACGGGTGCTACTCCCTCCTGCTGCAGGATGAGCACGGCCAGGTGCAGGAGACCCACTCGATCTCCGCGGGCCTCGACTACTCGAGCGTCGGGCCGGAGCATGCGCTCCTGCTCGCGACCGGGCGCGCGCGCTACGACACCGCGACCGACGCGGAGGCGCTCGACGCGGTCAAGGAGTGCTGCGAGAGCGAGGGCATCCTGCCGGCCCTCGAGAGCGCCCACGCGATCGCCGGCGCGAAGCGCTGGGCGGAGCGCCACCGCGGAGGACGTCTCCTCATCGGGCTCTCGGGCCGGGGCGACAAGGACATGTCGACGCTTCAGCAGACGCTCATCGCCCGCCTCGCCGCGGTGTCCTCGTGAGCGCGACCTCCGAGCGGCCGCGCGAGCGCATCACCGCCGCCATCCGAGCGGTGAGCCGCAGCGGGGATCCCGCGCTCGTCGCGTATCTGACCGCTGGATTTCCGCGCCGGGAGCGCTTCGCGGAGGATCTGCACGCCCTCGCGCGCGGCGCCGACGTGATCGAGATCGGCGTCCCGTTCACCGATCCGATGGCGGACGGGGTCACGATCCAGCGCGCGAGCGCGGCCGCGCTCGCGCAAGGCGTGACCCTCGAGTGGATTCTCGCCGAGCTCGCCGCGCTCCAGGCGGTCCGCGTGCCGGTGCTGCTGATGAGCTATCTCAATCCGCTGCTCGCCTTCGGCGTGACCCGCCTGCCGCAGGCGGCGGCCCGGGCGGGAGTGAGCGGCCTCATCGTGCCGGATCTGCCTTTCGATGAGAGCTCCCCGCTCGGCGATGCGCTCGCGAGCGAGGGTCTTGCACTGGTGCAGATGGTCACCCCGGTCACGGGGCCCGAGCGGCTCGCGCGGCTCTGCGAGGTGAGCGAGGGCTTCGTGTACGCCGTGACGATGACCGGCACCACCGGCAGGACCGTCGCGGTGCCGCCCGAGACGATCGAGTATCTCGATGGGGTGCGCTCGCGGTCGAGGCTTCCGGTGTGCGCCGGCTTTGGCATTCGCGGCGCGGAGCAGGTCGCGCGGCTGCGCGGGCACGTGGACGGCGTCATCGTCGGGTCCGCGCTGGTCGAGGTGCTCGAGCGGGGCGAGGACCCGGCCCGCTGGCTCGCCGGGCTGCGGGGCGGGGAGCCTCGACCGCGCGCCGTCACGCCTCGAGGATCGGATCGATCGCCCGGCGATCGCTCGCGGTGAGCGCGAATCGGAAGATCTCGAGGTCCTCGCGCATGTGAGCCTCGGAGCGCGTGCCGACGAGCGGCGCCACGCCGCTCTCGGTCAGGTACCGCAGCAGGATCTGCGCAGCGGTACGCGCGTACCGCGCGGCGAGCGAGCGGATCACCGCGTGTCCGAGCAGCTGCGGATTGGCGCTCAGGGTCCAGAAGCTCTGGTAGAGGATGTGCTCCCGCAAGCAGAACGCGCGCAGCTCGCGGTCGTAGCCCGTGTCGGCGTAGAAGCGGTTCTGCAGCACCGCGGGCTTGACGCGCGCCGCACGGCACAGCGCCTCGAGCCGCTCGAGCCGGTAGCAGTTGCTGATGCCGAGCCGGTGGACCGCGCGCGTATCGACCAGCGACTCGAGCGCCCGCCAGGCCTCGAGGGTCTGCCGCTCGGTCGGCAGGGGCGAGTGCAGGATGAGGCAGTCGAGGTAATCGGTCCGCAGGTTCTCGAGCGACACCGCGAGCGACTGCGCGATCTGCTCGCCGAGCGGCGCCCGCGGATCGTAGGGAATCCGCGCGGGGTCCTGGCCCGAGACCGGCGTGAACTTCGTCTGCAGATACAGGTCGGCGCGGGTGAGCGTGCCGCCGAGGCAGGCGGCGACGCCGGCTCCGACGCCCGCCTCATCGTAGTGGCGCGGCTGGCACGCCGTGTCGATGCCGCGAAATCCGTGCGCGATCGCCGTGCGCACCAGCCGCTCCGTATCGCCCTTCTTCCAGGCGGTGCCGTAGAGAATGCCGGGGATGGGCGTGCCGGCCTGGCAGCTCGCGTGCATGCGCGGTGGGTGTTCGCCGGCGCGAGCCGCGCCCGAGCCTAGCCGGCCCCGATCTGCTCGCGGGCGACTCGCCCGGCCACGTCGGGCTCCATCATGCGGGCCGCGCGCCAGCCGCCGAACTTGTAGTAGAGCATCCCGAGCACCACGGCGACGATCGAGGAGAGCGGGAAGCTCCACCAGATCGCATCGGCGCCGAGCGGCTTCAGCATCGCGAGCGCGAGCGGGAAGCGCACGCAGAGCAGCGCAAAGACGAGGATGAGCAGCGGCGGCACGACCGCGCCGTTCGCCCGCACGACGCCGAACAGCACGAGCGAGATGCCGAAGAAGATGAAGTTCCACGCGCCGATCCGGTTGAGGTGCACGGCGACGTGCAACGCCGCGGAGCTCGGCGGCAGGAACAGCCCGAGCGTCTGCGCGCTCGAGACGACGATCAGCGCGACGAGGAAGGTCGTGAGCGCGAGCTGGTACAGGACGCCGACGCGGGCGGTCGCGGCGACGCGGTCCCACTTGCGCGCGCCGATATTCTGCGCGGCCATCGAGGAGACGGCCATGCCGATCGCGAACGAGGGCATCTGCACGTAGTTCCACACTTGCAGCGCCGCCCCGAACGCGGCGGTCGTGTCGATGCCGAAGCGATTGACGAGCGTGATCATCAGCACGCCGCTCAAGGAGACCACGATCATCTGCAGCGCCATCGGCACGCCCTTGGTGATGAGCGTCGCGACGATCGACCAGTCGACGCGCAGGAGCTGGAGCTCATCGCCGTGCAGGCACAGCGGATGCTTGCGCCGATACAGGTGCACGACGAGCGCGATGAGCGCGGTCGCCTGGGCGATGAGCGTCGCGAGCGCCGAGCCGGCGATGCCGAGGCGCGGCACGGGCCCGAGCCCGAAGATGAAGAGCGGATTGAGCCCGATGTCGAGCACCACGTTGAGGATCAGGAAGTAAAGCGGGGTCTTCGAGTCCCCGGCGCCGCGCAGCACCGAGGTGGCGAAGATGTAGAGCACCAGGAACGGCAGCGACAGGAAGATGACCCGCATGTAAGCGACCGCGAGCGGCAGCGCCTCGGGCGGGGTCTTCATCGCCTCGAGCAGCGGCCGGCAGGCCGCCCAGCCGATGCCGCCGAGCACGATGGCGATCGCGACGGAGAAGCTCGTGCTGGTGCCGACGACGCGCTTCGCATCGTGCGGGCGACGCGCGCCGAGGTACTGGCCGATCAGGATCGTCGCCGCGAGGGACGCGCCGAAGAGCGCGCCGAGCATGAGGAACAGCACGACGTTCGCGTTGGAGCTCGCCGTGAGGGCCGCCTCCCCGAGGTACCGGCCGATCCACACGGAGTTCACCGAGCCATCGAGCGACTGCAGCACGTTGCCGAGCAGGATCGGCATCGCGAAGAAGAACAATCTGTGGCTGATCGAGCCTTCGGTGAGGGAGCGCGGGGGTGGCATAGGCGGATCGGGAGCGGGAGCGGAGCGAGGCTAGCGCACCGCCGCAACGCCGTCCACCGGGAGTTGGCGCCGTGTCCGCAATCGAGGGCCTGAGAGCCTATCCGAGTCGCGCGCGGATCACCCACGCCGCCCCGATGAGCAGCATGCTCCATCCCGGCCAGTCCGTCGCCCGGCCGAGGGCGAGCCAGACGAGCCCCCCGAGCAGGATCGCCGCGCCGACCGTGGTGCTCTCGCGGCGGCGGCTCGATTCCTTGAGCGAGCGCTCGAGCGCCTCGATCTCCGGCAGGTCGAGCCGCAGGCGCCAGCGGCCGTTGCGGGCGCGGTAGGCGGCGCCCTTGGCGAGCGGAGCGAGCGTCCGCGCGGCCTCGAGGAGCTCCGGGAGCTGCCGGCGCAGGCTCTGCAGCAGCATCCGGCCGCTCGTGCGCTCGCGCATCCACTCCCTCAGGATCGGGCTCGCGGTGTTCCACACGTCGAGGTCGGGATACAGCTGCCGCCCGAGCCCCTCGACGTTGAGGAGCGTCTTCTGCAGCAGCACGAGCTGCGGCTGGATCGCCATGTTGAAGCGGCGGGAGATCTCGAACAGCCGCAGCAGGATCTGGCCGAAGGAGATGTCCTTCAGCGGCCGGTCGAAGATCGGCTCGCAGACGGTGCGCACGGCCGATTCCATCTCATCGACGCGGGTCTCGGGCGGCACCCAGCCGGACTCGATGTGCAGCGTCGCGACGCGCCGGTAGTCGCGGTCGAACACGGCGAGGAAGTTGTCCGCGAGGTAGCGCTGATCGCGCGGATCGAGCGTGCCGACGATGCCGAAGTCCACCGCGGCGTAGCGCGGATTGCGCGGATCCTCCACCAGCACAAAGATGTTGCCCGGGTGCATGTCCGCGTGGAAGAAGTTGTGCCGGAACACCTGCGTGAAGAAGATCCGCACGCCGTTCTGCGCGAGCTTCGCGATGTCCGTGCCGGCCGCGCGCAACCGGGCCGTGTCGCTGATTTGAATGCCGCGGATGCGCTCCATGACCATGACGCTCGCGCGGCAGTAGTCCCAGTAGACCTCCGGCACGTAGAGCAGGTCGGATCCGGCGAAGTTGCGCCGCAGCTGGGCGGCGTTCGCCGCCTCGCGCATCAGATCGAGCTCATCGAGCACGGTCTTCTCGTACTCGGCGACGACCTCGGTCGGGCGCAGGCGCCGGCCCTCCGGCCAGTACTGCTCCGCGAGGCGAGCGAGCGCGTAGAGCACCTCGAGATCCCGCTCGATGACGGCCCGCATGTCCGGGCGCAGCACCTTCACCACGACTTGCTTGCCGTCCGGCAGGCGCGCCGCGTGCACCTGCGCGATCGACGCCGCCGCGAGCGCCGTCTCCTCGAACTCGGGGAACAGCTCGGCGATGGGCCGGCCGTATGCGCGCTCGATGCTCGCGCGCGCGACGGCGCCCGGGAACGGCGGCACCTGGTCCTGCAGCTTCACGAGCTCATCGGCGATGTCGGCCGGAAGCAGATCGCGGCGCGTGGAGACCGCCTGGCCGAACTTGACGAAGATCGGCCCGAGCTCGGTGAGGGCGAGCCGCAGCCGCTCGGCCCGGCTCGACCGGCGTCGCCGCCGCGCGCGCCCGATGCCCGGCGCGAGGAGCACGAGCAGCCTCACGGGCCGGTAGAGGTGGGTCGCGCGGACGAAGTCGTCGAGCCCGTACTTGAGCAGCACTCTTTGAATCTGAAAAAGCCGCGCGAGCACGCGCACTCTCACGGGATCGGCTCCCGCTTGCAGGCCGCCCGGATTCTCACGCCTCGCGCCTCGGCTGCCGTCCGGTCTCGACGCGCCGCGCGAGAGCCGCGATGCGCGCCTCGAGGCGGTCCACGTCCTCCCGGAGCGCATCGATCCCCGTGAGCAGCTGCCGCCCCTCGGGGCTCGAGACCAGATCGGCACGCTCGTGAGCGAGGTACTCGGCCAGATTGCGGATGGCCGTCCCGGCCGCGCCGCGGCCCCAGCGCAGCGCAGCGCGCGCGAACCGCGCGATCTCGTGCGCGGGGACGTCCCCGATCGCGAGGGCAAGCTCCTCCTCGAGATCGGGCCGGAGCAGGCGCACGAGCTCGTGGAATCGCTCGGCGATGTCGGCATCGCCGTCGATCTGCACGTCGCCACGCCGCAGCGTGGCCGGGGCGCCCGGTCCGGCGAGCGCGAGGAGTGCGAGCGGGCCAGCGCTCACCCGCGCGTCGGCGTTGCTCACCCGTGCGTCGGCGTTGCTCGCACCCGTGTCGCCGCCGGCCCCGTCCGAGGCGACCGAGAGCACGGACCCGTCGCAGGAGAGCGCAAAGCAGCCGACGCCCCGGATCTCGACGGCCACGCGGCGTCCGGCGAGCTGCGCGCAGATCTCCCGCGCGCGCGGCGAGCGCGGCAGGCCGCGGTTCAGGAGCTTCTCGATCGTCGGCAAGAGCACGGACATGGACGGTTGCGGGCGGGCGGGGCGAAGCGAATCGCACGCGTACAGTAGCAATTTATGGGAGAGGATGCCTGCGCTAGTATGATCCGATGAGCTCGCCCCGGGCGCACGCGCTCGCGCTCGCGCCCCATCCTTCCGCATCCCGCGATGTCGTGCGCGCGCTCGAGGCGCGGGTCGCGCGAGCCGCAGACGGCACGCTCACCCTCACGTACGCGCTCGAGGGTGACGTGAGCCGCCTGCGCCTGCCGCCGCCCGGCCCGCCGGGCCGCGCGGACGGTCTGTGGCGCCACACCTGTTTCGAGGCATTCGTGGCTCCGCAGCCCGGGACTCGGTATCTCGAGCTCAATTTCTCGCCCTCCGGGCAGTGGGCGAGCTACGCCTTCGAGGCCTACCGCGAAGGCATGGCGGTCGCGGAGGATGCGGAGGACGCGGTGATCACGGTGCGGCGAGCCGAGAGCGCCTTGACGGTCGGCGCCTCCGTGCGCTTGAGCCGCCTGCGCGGCGTTGCGCCGGCGAGAGTCGCTCTCGCGGCGGTGCTCGAGGAGTCGGGCGGCCGGCTCTCGTACTGGGCGCTCGAGCATCCCCCGGGCGCGCCCGACTTCCACCATCCCTGCGGCTTCGCGCTTCAAATCTGACGATGAAGCTCGGCATCGACCGTCTCCTCGCCGAACCCGCGCTGCGCCGTCCGCTCATCGGGCGCCGCGTGGCGCTGCTCGCGCATCCGGCCTCCGTCATGCAGGACCTCACCCATTCCCTCGACGCGCTCGCCTCCTGCGGCGACATCGAGCTCGCGGCGGCGTTCGGGCCCCAGCACGGCCTGCGCGGCGACAAGCAGGACAACATGATCGAGTCCGCCGACTTCGAGGACCCCGCGCACGGGATTCCGGTGTTCAGCCTCTACGGCGCGGTGCGCCGGCCCACCGCGGAGATGATGAGCGCGTTCGACGTGATGCTGGTCGACCTGCAGGACGTGGGCTGCCGCGTCTACACCTTCGTCACCACCCTGCGCTACGTGCTCGAGGCGGCCGCTCGGCACGGGAAGCCCGTGTGGCTGCTCGACCGGCCGAATCCCGCCGGCCGGCCCGTCGAGGGGCTGCGGCTGCGGCCGGGATGGGAGAGCTTCGTCGGCGCCGGCGCGCTCCCGATGCGCCACGGATTGACGCTCGGTGAGCTCGCGCGCTGGCTCGTCGCGGCGTTGCGGCTCGACGTGGACTGCCAGGTCGTCACAATGGAGGGCTGGACCCCGTCGCGGCCGCCCGGATTCGGCTGGCCGCTCGGGGAGCGCAGCTGGGTGAACCCGAGTCCCAACGCGCCGAGCCTCTCGATGGCGCGCTGCTACCCCGGCACGGTCATGATCGAAGGCACGACGCTCTCGGAGGGCCGCGGCACCACGCGGCCCCTCGAGCTGCTCGGCGCGCCGAGCCTCGATCCGGCGGCGCTGCTCGGGCAGATGCGCGGGCTCGCGCCGCAGTGGCTGCGCGGCTGCCGCCTGCGCGCGTGCTGGTTCGAGCCGACGTTCCACAAGCACGCGGCGCGGCTTTGCGCGGGCATCCAGATCCACGTGGACGATCCGGCGTACGGCCACGAGGCTTTCCGCCCCTGGCGGCTCGTCGCCTTGGCGCTGAAGGCGCTGCGACGCCTTGAGCCCGATTACGCTCTGTGGCGCGACTTCCCGTACGAGTACGAGACCGGACGCCTCGCCTTCGACCTCATCAACGGGGGAGAGACGTTGCGCGCCTGGATCGACGACGCCGCGGCTGCGCCGGGGGACCTCGATGCGCTCGCCGAGCCCGATGAGGCGTCGTGGCGGGAGGAGAGACGGACCGTGATGCTCTACCCCGAGTAGGGCGCGTCTAGTACTTGTAGCCTCGGTGCACCGCGACGATGCCACCGCTCAGATTGTGGTAGCGGCAATCCTCGAGGTCCGCGCGGCGCATCATCGCCAGCAGCTCCTCCTGGTCCGGATGCATCCGGATCGACTCGGCGAGATACCGGTAGCTCGCCTCATCGCCGGCGACGAGCTTGCCGAGCCGCGGCAGGACGTGAAAGGAGTACGCATCGTAGAGCGGGCTGATCGGCGGCAGGGGGTGGGAGAACTCGAGGACGAGGAGCTGTCCACCCGGCTTCAATACGCGGCGCATGGAGCCGAGCGCCGCCTGCTTGTCGGTGACGTTCCGCAGCCCAAAGCCGATCGTGACGCAGTGGAAGCTGTTGTCCGCAAAGGGGAGGCTCTCCGCGTCGGCCTGTACGTACCGCACGTTGTCGACGAGGCCCGCGTCGGTCAGCCGGTCGCGCCCGTGGCCGAGCATCACCGCATTGATGTCGGCCAGCACGACGAGGCCGGCGCTGCCGACGCGCCGGGCGAGTCCGGCCGCGAGATCGCCGGTGCCCCCCGCCACATCGAGCGCGCGCTGGCCCGGGCGCGGCGCGGCGAGGTCGAGCGTGAAGCGCTTCCACAGCCGATGCAGGCCTGCCGACATGAGGTCGTTCATCAGGTCGTAGCGGTCCGCGACGGAGTCAAAGACGCCGCGGACACGCTCGGCCTTCCGGCGCCGCGGCACGCGCTCGAAGCCGAAATCGGCGAGCGGCTCGTCAGTCACGATCGAACAATCTCTTGCAATTTCCGGCGGACGCTGCGCAGAATCGCGCCGACCGCTGGGGCGAGGCTACTCGCGGAGGCGGTCGCCACAAACGGGGGTCTTGAAACACCTGAGGCCGGGCCATCGAGCTCGGCCATTTTTTTCTCCGGCGATCCCTCACGACCGTGGGGCCGCCGGCGGGCGGCTCGCCCGCACGCGCGACTGATACTCCGCCCACTTGCGGTCCCGCTCTCTGCCGAGCTCGTAGAGATACCGCCAACTGTAAAGTCCGGTGTCGTGGCCATCGTCGAACACGAGCTTGACAGCGTAGCGTCCGACCGGCTCGACCTCCCGGATGACGACGTTCTCCTTGCCCGTCACGAGCACGCCCTGGCCGGGGCCGTGCCCCCTCACCTCGGCCGACGGCGAGTGGACTCGGAGGTACTCGAAGGGCAGCTCGAAGCGGCTGCCGTCGTCGAAGCGCACCTCGAGCTGCCGCGACCGGGTCCGCAGCTTGATCTCGGTGGCGACGGGTTCGGACATGGCGGCGAGTATAAGCAGTTCGGGGAGCTCGCGATCCGCGCGACGGCCCGACCGGTGCTTGTGCAGTGCACTAGCCTTATACTGGCTCGCTCCCCGGCGAGCCGCGGGGCTGGTAGGCCGTACACAGCAGTCCATGCAACCCACAGATACCTCCCACCCCGACTACTACCACCGAGTTGTCGATTGCCAGTGGGCCTGCCCAGCCCACACTGACGTTCCGGAGTACATCCGCCTCATCGCCCAGGGGCGGTTCACCGACGCTTACATGGTGAACCGGCAGTCGAACGTCTTCCCGGCCATCCTCGGTCGGGTCTGCGATCGGCCCTGCGAGCCCGCGTGCCGCCGGGGGCGGGTGGAGGCGAAGCCGGTCGCCATCTGCCGGCTGAAGCGCGTCGCGGCCGACCACCGCGACGATGTGACGGCCCGCCTGCCGCGCGTCCCGAAGGTGAAGAACGGCAAGCGCATCGCCTGCATCGGCGCGGGCTGCGCCTCGCTCACGGTCGCGAACGACCTGCTGCCGCTCGGCTACGAGGTGACGATCTTCGAGCAGTACGGCGAGCCGGGCGGCCTCATGCGCACGAACATTCCCTCGTTCCGCCTCCCGGGCGCCGTGCTGAACGAGGAGATCGACATGATCGTCAACATGGGGGTCGACTTGCGGCTCAACCACCCGGTCGGGAGCCTGCGCGCGCTCCTCGAGACGGGCGGGTTCGATGCGGTATTCGTCGGGTCGGGCGCCCCGCGGGGCAAGAACCTCGACCTGCCCGGACGCCGGGAAGCGGCCCCGAACATCCACATCGGCATCGCCTGGCTCGAGTCCGTCGCGTTCGGTCATCTCGAGCGGATCGGCGAGCGCGTGCTCATCATCGGGGTCGGCAACACGGCGATGGACTGCTGCCGCACCTCGCTGCGGCTCGGCGCGAAGAGCGTCAAGGTGATGGCCCGCAAGCCGCGCGGCTTCTTCAAGGCCTCCGACTGGGAGCTCGAGGACGCCGAGGAGGAGAGCGTCGAGATCATCGTCAACCGCTCGCCGAAGTCCTTCGTCCTCGAGGGCGGCAAGCTCGCCGGCATGCTGTTCGAGCGGATGGAGTACGAGGTGGACGCGCGCGGCCGCATCACGGCGGAGCGCTCGGCCGGCGAGGAGCTCCTCGCGGCGGACGATGTGATCCTCGCCATCGGCCAGGAGAACGCCTTCCCCTGGATCGAGCGCGACCTCGGCATCGCGTTCGACAAGTGGGACGTGCCGGCGGTCAACCCGACGACGTTCGAGTCCACGCGCCCCGGCGTGTTCTTCGGCGGCGATGCGGCCTTCGGGCCGAAGAACATCATCTGGGCGGTCGAGCACGGCCACCAGGCCGCGATCTCGATCCACAAGTTCTGCCGGGGCGAGCCCCAGACGCAGCGCCTGCCGGCGGGCGTCAACCTGCAGAGCCGCAAGATGGGCATTCACGAGTGGTCGTACGCGAACGACTACGCGCCGCTCGAGCGGCGCCTGATGCCCCACGTCTCGCTCAAGGAGCGCTTCAAGAAGCTCAACATCGAGGTGGAGCTCGGCTTCACCGCCGAGCAGACGGCCGCCGAGGTGCAGCGCTGCCTCAACTGCGACGTGCAGACGGTGTTCGCGGCGAAGCTGTGCATCGAGTGCGACGCCTGCATCGACATCTGCCCGGTCGATTGCCTCACCATCACGCGCAACGGCGAGGAGGCGGACCTGCGGACCCGCCTGAAGGCGCCGGCGCGCAACCTCGCGCAGCCGCTCTACGTCTCGGCACCGCTCCCGCAGACGGGCCGCGTCATGGTGAAGGACGAGGATCTGTGCGTTCACTGCGGGCTGTGCGCCGAGCGCTGCCCGACCGCCGCGTGGGACATGCAGAAGTCCGTCGTGCACTGGCCGCAGGTGCAGGACGAGGCCGCGGCGCAGGCCGCCCTGGAACCGAAGATCGCCTGACACGCGAGCAACGCTCGAGCCATCCTCCCGCTGGACCGCCCCGCCGACATGTCGCCCGCGCAACCGCCCGCCCGAGCCCCGGACCGGATCAACGACTTCGTCATCAAGATCGCGACCGTCAACGGCACGGGCTCGGCGAGCGCGAACACCCTGCTCATGAAGTCGATCTTCCGGGGCGGCATCCCGGTCATGGGCAAGAACTACTTTCCCTCGAACATCCAGGGCCTGCCGACCTGGTACGAGATCCGCGTCTCCCGCGACGGGTACGTCGCCCGCTCGGGCCGCGTCGACCTCATGGTCGCGATGAACGCCGAGACGTACTCGCGCGACGTGAAGGAGGTGGCGCCGGGCGGGTACCTGCTCTACGACTCGACCTGGCCGCGGCCCGCCCTGCTCAAGCGGGACGACATCACGGTGCTCGGCGTGCCGCTCGCGCAGCTCTGCAACGAGCACTTCAACGGCGTGCGCACGCGGATCCTGATGAAGAACATCTGCTACGCCGGGGCGCTCGCCGCGCTGCTCGACCTCGATCTGGCGCGGATCCGGGCGCTGCTCGCCGAGACCTACGCGAAGAAGCCGCAGCTCGTCGAGAGCAACATGCGCGCGATCGAGCTCGGCCACGACTACGCGAAGCGCGAGTTCACCTGCCCCCTGCCGCTCAGCGTCGCGCCGATGGAGGCGACCGCCGGGCACATCATGATCGACGGCAACACCGCCGCGGCGCTCGGCTGCGTCTACGCCGGGGCGACCGTCGCGGCCTGGTATCCCATCACGCCGTCCACCTCGCTCATGGACGCCTTTAAGGCCTTCTGCGACCGCCTGCGGACGCAGAAGGAGACGGGCCGCAGGGACTTCGCCTTCATCCAGGCGGAGGACGAGCTCGCCGCGATCGGCATGGTGATCGGAGCGTCCTGGAACGGCGCGCGCTCGTTCACCGCGACGTCAGGTCCCGGCATCTCGCTCATGAACGAGTTCCTCGGGCTCGGCTACTACGCGGAGATCCCCGCGGTGGTGTTCGATATCCAGCGTGTCGGGCCCTCGACGGGCATGCCGACGCGAACTCAGCAGTGCGACATCCTGAAGTGCGCCTACGCCTCCCACGGGGACACGCGCCACGTGTGCCTGTATCCGTCGAACCCGGAGGAGTGCTTCTACATGGCGGTCCAGGCGTTCGACCTCGCCGAGCGGCTGCAGACGCCCGTGATCGTGCTCTCGGACCTCGACATCGGCATGAACGACTGGATGTGCCGGGACCTCAAGTGGGACGACGCCTACCGGCCGGACCGCGGCAAGGTGCTCGGGCGCGCGGAGCTCGCGCAGCTCGAGAAGTTCTACCGCTTCCTCGATCGCGACGGCGACGGCATCGCGAGTCGGACGCTGCCCGGCGTCGACCCGAAGGGCGCGTACTTCGCGCGCGGGTCGGGCCACAGCCAGTACGGGACCTACACGGAGGATGCGGCCGAGTACCAGGCGGTCGTGGACCGGCTGCTGAGGAAGTGGGACACGGCGAAGACGCTCGTGCCGCGCCCGCTCACCGAGTCGCGCCCCGGCGTCGACGTGGCGATCGTATCCGTCGGAAGCTGCGAGGGCGCGGTGCGCGAGGCGCTCGATGTGCTGAGGAGCCACGGCGTCGCGGTCAACTACATGCGCCTGCGCGCCTTTCCCTTCGGCGCGGAGGTGGAGCAGTTCCTCGCCGCCCAGCGCCTGCTGTTCGTCGTGGAGCAGAATCGGGACGCGCAGCTGCGCTCCCTCCTCACGCTCGAGACCGCGGTGGAGAAGGGCAAGCTGCGCTCGCTCAGGCACTACAACGGGCTGCCGATCTCCTCGAGCTTCATCGTGGAGGGCGTGCTCGCGGAGCTCGGCGGCGCGAGCGCCGCGGCCGAGCCGGCCGCCGCGGGCGCGGTGCG
>JASHTK010000287.1 GCA_030040575.1 Gammaproteobacteria bacterium | reverse complement strand
AGCCCTCGCTGCACCTAGAGCGCCTGCCTACCCTCGCTCCCGAGCTCAATCCGGCCAGATGTTGTCTGGCGCGCCCACGGGCATCCGCTTCGCAGCGATTGGCCTGCGGAAATCGACCCTTTCGGTCGCGACGCGTCCACCCGAATCATCGGTGAGCGCCAAAGCGCTCTCGGCACCTGAGCGGCCGCTCGACTGCTCACTTTTGTCGAGTGCTAACGCCTTGATATGATCCGAGTCCTTCTACCGCCGGAAGGAGCCGCTGCGAATGAGTTTAGTCGGCGAGCGCCGGTGTGGCCCTGTTGACGCCGAGCGCGGCGGGTAAGAGCCCCCACGAGACATGTCGGAACCGACGCCATCGCTTCACCCAGGCCTTGCCACGCGACCTGCCGACTTCGACACCATCGCCGAGGCGCTCGATTACGCAGCCGAGGGCCCGACGGGCCTCAATTTCTACTCCGGCAAGGGTGCGCTCATCGAGGCACTGCCCTACCGGACCTTGCGCCAGCAGGCGATCGCTCTCGCCCGTCGGATGCTCGGCGCGGGCCTGGCGCCGGGTTCCCGGGTCGGTCTCATCGCCGAGAGCGATGGTGATTTCGCACGGGCATTCTTTGCCTGCCAGTATGCCGCTCTCGTGCCGGTCCCTCTGCCTCTGCCGGTGACCTTCGGCGGCAAGAGCGGCTACGTCGCTCATTTGCGACGGATGATCGAGCGCGCGCAAGCGGACGCCCTGTTCGGACCCGTCGCGATCGAGCCGTGGCTTCGGGAAGCTGCCTCCGGCCTCCCTCTGAAGACGGTCGCCACACTCACCGCGCTGGAGGGTGCCGCGCCCCTGACAGGAGAGCTGCCGAAGCAGGCTGCGCAGGGGTTCGCGTATCTGCAGTTCTCCTCGGGAAGCACCCGCTTTCCCTCGGGTATTGCCATCACGCAGCGCGCGTTCATGGCGAATACGCGGAACCTCGGACAGCACGGTCTGCGACTCGTCGAAGGCGACCGCGGCGCCTCGTGGCTCCCCTTCTATCACGACATGGGGCTCGTCGGCTTCCTGCTCGTGCCGATGGCTTTCCAATGCTCCGTCGACGTGATCCCCACGCACGAATTCGCTCGGCGGCCGCTCGTGTGGCTCGATCTCATCAGCCGCAACCGCGCCACGGTGTCCTACAGTCCATCGTTCGGCTACGAGCTGTGTGCCAGGCGGTCGGAGCGGACATCAACCGATGGCCTCGATTTATCGTGCTGGCGCAGCGCCGGCATCGGCGGCGACCTCATCCGACCGAACGTCCTCACGCAGTTTGCGGAGCGCTTTGCGCCGCAGGGCTTCGATGCTCGCAGCTTTGTGCCGAGCTACGGGATGGCGGAAGCAACGCTCGCCCTGTGTGTCGCCCCGCTCGGGCAGGGGGCCCGGCGCGATACCGTGGATGCCGTCGTTCTCGAGAGCGAGCATCGCGCCGTCGCGGCAAGAGGAGGAGTGAGCCGGAGCCGCACGTTCATTCTGTGCGGCCGCATTCTTCCCGGCCACGACATCGAGGTACGGGATGAGACGGGCCGTCCTCTGCCCGATCGCCGGGTCGGGCGCATCTTTGTCCGCGGCCCGAGTCTCATGACAGGCTACTTCGGCTCTCCGGAGGAGACGGCACGGGTACTCTCGCCGGCGGGCTGGCTCGACACCGGCGATCTCGGCTACCTCCTCGAGGGCCAGGTCGTCGTCACGGGTCGTGCCAAGGACCTCATCATCGTCAACGGTCGCAATCTGTGGCCGCAGGATCTCGAGTGGACGATCGAGACCGAAGTCGGCGTGCTCCGCAGCGGTGACGTCGCGGTCTTCTCGATCTCGCGCGATCTCGGCGAGGAGGTCGTCGCGCTCGTGCAGTGCCGGACGCGCGATCCGGGGGAGCGGGAGGCGCTCGCCGCGCAAGTCGCCAACCTCATTCGCGGGCGGCATAGCGTCGAGGCCATCATCGTTCTCGTGCCACCCCACAGTCTGCCTCAGACATCCTCGGGCAAGCTGAGCCGCAGCCAGGCGCGTGCGCTCTATCTCGCAGGCCATTTCGCTCATGCGCCCGAGCCTGTTCCCGCGAGCGCCGAGAGCAAATGAGCGGCGGCGTCATCGCCGTCAGCGGGGCAACGGGGTTCCTCGGCTCGCATCTCGTCGCGGCGCTCGCGCAGGAAGGGCGACGGGTGCGGATTCTCGCGCGTCGCGATCCGGCGCACGAGCTCTGGCGCGGGATCGCCCTCGAGGTCGTGCGCGGCAGCCTCGAGGAACCCCGTTCGCTCGAGCAACTCACGCTCGGCGCCGATGCGGTGATTCATGTCGCGGGGCTCATCAAGGCGCGTGATCGGGCGGAGTTCTTCCGTGTCAATCGCGATGGCACGCGTGCCGTTGCGCTCGCGGCGCAGCGATACGCCCCCGCGGCGCGCTTCGTCGTGATCTCCTCGCTTGCCGCCCGCGAGCCGCAACTCTCCTCCTACGCAGCGAGCAAACGCGCGGGGGAAGAGGCGGCGCGCGACGTCTATCGGAGCAATCGCGATTTACTCGTGATCGTCCGGCCGCCCGCGATCTACGGGCCATGGGATCGCGCAACGCTGGCGATCTTCAGGGCGGCCTCGCACGCGCTGGTGCCTGTCTTCGGATCCGGCCGTACAGCGATCGTACATGTGGCGGATGCCGCCGCGGCCATTGCCCGTCTCGCCGCCGGCGTCGGCGGCGCCGGTCTCTACGCGCTCGCGGATGATCATCCGGTGGGATACTCGACCAAGGAGCTGATGGGTGAGGCGGCACGAGCGGTCGGACGCAGCCCGCACTTTGCCCGGGTTCCCGCCGGCGCTCTCCTTGCCGCCGGCCGGGCGTCGGCGTGGTGGGGAAGACTCCGCGGCGAGGTGCCCCTCTTCAGCGTCGACAAGGCGCGAGAAATGCTGCATTCCGACTGGTCCGTCTCCGCCGGCGAATTGCTCCCCCCCGCGATCTACCAATCGCGCATCGGAATCTCCGAGGGGTTTCGAGCGACGGTCGCGTGGTACAAAGGGGCGAAATGGCTCGATTGACGCCGAGCACTCGGGAAACCGTGGGGCGCGGCGGGGAAGCGGGCTCACAATGCGCGAGATCGTGATCTTTCGCCACAACCTGTTCAAAGTCTCCGAGCCCTTCATCGCTCAGCAGGCGGAGCGCCTGCGTCGCTACAAGCCGCTCTATGTGGGACGGATGCGCTCGGGCGACCCGCCGGAGGGCGCAGAGTGCTTGGCTTTGCAGGATCTTGCCCCGGGATGGCCGCTGCCGCTCGTCGCCTGGCAGATGATCACGCGGGACACGCGCCCCTATGAGCGTCTGCTGGGCCGCCACCGTCCCGCGCTGATCCATGCGCACTTCGGCGTCAACGGCGTCTATGCGCTACCGCTTGCGCGCCGGCTCGGGATACCGCTCATCACCACGTTCCACGGGTTCGATGCCACCCTGGCGACGCCCGCCCTGTTGTCCTCGCCCGAATGGGCGCAGTATCGCCTGTTTCGAAGCAGGCTGGCACGCGAGGGCGCCTTGTTCGTCTGCGCCTCCTCGTTCATCCGTGAGCGCTTGCTCGCCATGGGATTCCCGCAGGATCGCACGCAGGTTCATTACATCGGCATCGATTGCGAAGCGATCCGCCCGCGTGATCCGGGGGAGGAAACCTCGACGATCCTCCATGTCGCGCGTCTCGCCGAAGTCAAGGGGACGCGGTACCTGATCCGTGCGTTTGCGGCCGTCGCCGACGGACATCCGAGGATGCAGCTGGTCGTGATCGGCGAAGGTCCGCTGAAACCCCGGTTGCGGGCGCTCGCAGAGTCGCTCGGAGTGGGGCAGCGGGTACTCTTTCTCGGGGCCCGGCCCCATGCCGAGGTTCTCGGATGGATGCGCAAAGCGGCGATACTGGTCGTGCCGAGCGTGCGCACGATGACCGGACGGGTCGAAGGCTTGGGGATGGTATTGCTCGAGGCGGCGGCGAGCGGCGTACCGACGATAGGCTCCCGCCAGGGCGGAATCCCGGAGTGCGTGATCGACGGCCGCACGGGCTTTCTCGTTCCGGAGCGCGACGTGGACGCGCTCGCTCGCAGGATGAGCGAATTGCTTGACGACTCCGCGGTTCGCCATCGCATGGGTGCGGAAGGCAGGACGCACGTCGAGCGTCATTTCGACATTCGCCGGCAAACCGAGGTGCTCGAGAGCCTCTACGATGCCGCGTTATCGAATGCAGCCTGAGGCCGAGCGCGTCGCGGCAAGGCGGGCGATGCCGTCTCCGGCCGCGGTAGTGGTCGCCCACCCGGACGACGAGGCCCTGTGGCTGAGCTCGATCCTCGGCTACGGCGGCCGCGTCGTGTTCTGCTTCGGAGATCTGTTCGGGAGGCCGGAGAAATCGGCGGCTCGCCGCAAAGCGCTCGCCGCATTGCCGTTGCCGGGAGTGATCGAGCTCGGGATGGCCGAGAGCGGGGCAGGCTCGGCCGTCGATTGGGCGCATCCGCGGCCGACGCCGACCGGCATTGCGATCGTCGATCCCGCGGCGAGCGCCCGCTACGAGGCCAACTACCGGAGACTGGTGGCGTCCCTGCGCAGCGCCCTTGCCGGCTTGCGCACCGTCTGGACCCACAATCCCTGGGGCGAATACGGCCACCCCGAGCACGTTCAGGTCCATCGAGCCGTTGCGGCGCTCCAAGCCGAGCTCGGCTATACGCTCTGGTTCTCCAATTACGTCGGCAAGGCGAGCTGGACGCTCGCACGGCAGCTCGCCGGGGAGCCGAGCTGGACCGAGCGGATGATCCTGCCGCCGGATCTTGCCACCGTGCGGCGGCTGAAGAAGGTGTATCGCGACTGCGGCGCGTGGACCTGGACGAGAGGCCATCGCTGGCCCGTGCGCGAGACGCTCTATGGTGTAGCGCCTCCCGGTGATCGCCGGCCGCAGCGTGCGCTGTCGGGCGAGACGTTGCTCGATGTGGCGGGGCTTCGGTGGTGGTCCCTGCCGTGGCGCTCTGCGCGCAAGCGCCTGCGATGAGCGCCCCGGTTGACGCGATGCATGAGTCGTCCGATTGGCCTGTGAGCGCGGCCATATGCTAGCGTGGTCTGTATGAGCAGACTTCCCCTCGCGCGACGCTTGCGCGACCTCGGCTCCGGCGTGCGTTTTCTCGCGCGCGCGCTCGGCTCGCGCTACAACCCGCTCCTCGCGCAGGTGGTCGTCACTCGTCGCTGCAATCTGAGCTGCGGCTATTGCAACGAGTACGACGATCATTCGCCGCCGGTTCCCCTCGATACGCTTCTAGCGCGGGTCGATCATCTCGCCTCGCTCAACGTCGCTTCGATCACGTTCACCGGCGGGGAACCGCTGCTCCATCCGCATCTCGATCACCTCATCCGCGCCGGCCGTCGGCACGGCATGATCGTCACCGTGATCACGAACGGGTTCCGCTTGAGCCGGCGCTGGATCGAGCGGCTGAATGCGGCGGGCCTTCAGGGAATGCAGATCAGCATCGACAATCTCGAGCCGGATGAGGTGTCGATGAAGAGCCTTGCCGCCGTCGAGGGCAAGCTCGCGCTGCTCTCGCAACATGCCCGGTTCAAGGTGAACGTGAACTCGGTGCTCGGAGTGAGCGCGGAACGCACGGAGGACGTCGTGGTGATCGCGAAGACGGCGGCCCGATACGCATTCCAGCATTCGGTCGGCATGCTGCACGATCATACGGGCACGCTCAAGCCCCTCAGCGCGGCGCAGATGGGCGCCTATGTCACGGTGACGAGGATCTCGCCCTCGCTGGTGCACCGGCTGAATTACCGGCTGTTCCAGAGGAATCTGATGCACGGGCGACCCAACGATTGGAAATGCCGCGCCGGCGCTCGCTTCCTGTATGTCTGCGAGGAAGGCCTGGTGCACTGGTGCTCGCAGCAGCGCGGCTACCCGGGAATCCCCGTGCTCGAATACACGCGCGAGGACATTCGGCGCGAGTTCGACACACGCAAGTCCTGCAGTCCGAGCTGCACTCTCGGCTGCGTGCACCAGATGAGCATGTTCGATCGCTACCGAGGTGCGCAGCGCTTGGCGGACCCCACGGTGGCGCGGTTGGCGGCAGCCGATCAGGTCGCCCCGTACGACCGCTCCCGCGAGTGAAGGAACAAGCCTGCATAGGTCAGCGCGACTGCCGCGAGAACGATGCCGAGCTGAACCCGCACATCGCTCCCACGAGCGAGCAAGCGCGCCGCCGCGACGATACCCGTGAGGGCGACAGCGCCGATCGACGGGAGGATGAAGGTCCGCGCGAGCGCGCGCGCGCGGATATTCCAGTGTCGCCGCAGATAGTGCACTTCCCACAGAAGCAGGAACGGGTAGATCGCCACCCAGACCGCGGAGACGGCGACGAGCCCGGCCGGTGCCGGGAAGTGCAGGCCCGCGAGGAGGATGCCCGTGATCAACAGCAGCAGCGTCACCGCGGAGAAGCGGGCGGCGAGAGCGGGGAGTCCGATCGCGATCGCGAAGGGATAGAGCAACTGCGACGTGACGCGCAGGAGCGCCGCGACCGCGAGCAGCTCGAGCGGCAAGGCGGCGGCGGCGTAGCTGTTACCCTGCCCATCGTGGAGCAACGCGGTCAGTGGACGGGCGGCGAGCATCGAGGCCGCCATCATCGGCACGACCAGCAACGCGAGCGCGCGCAGCGACCACAGCAGCGACTCGCCGAGCTGCTCCTTGACCGGGGATGCGCGCACAAAGACGGGCAGGGCGGTCCGATTGATGAGCGTGCCGACGGCCGTTGCGGGTTCCATGGCGACCGTGAGGGCGACCCCGTAGACCGCGAGCTGTGCCGGTCCGTAAAGCCACCCGATCAGCAGGTAGTCCACGTTCTTCAGCGACTGCTCGAGGAAGCCTGAAGTGACGGCACGCATGCCGAAGTGCATGAGCGGCGCGATCTCCGCCATGCGGAAACGAAATCGCGGGCGGAAGGGCCGGGCGAGCTGGGCACCGACGAGGATGTAAAGACCGCTCGCGCAATTGCCGGCGACCAGCGCCCAGATTCCCGCGCCGGAGACGGCGAGACCCAAGCGCGTCAGCGCCGCGCCGAAGGTTGCACACACGTTGACGACGGCGATGCGCTCGTACTGCAGGTCGCGATTCATCAACGCCAACGGGATCACGGCAGCCGCGACGATCGGTTGCTTCGCCGCGACGGCGAGAAGATACGTGGCCATGCCGGCGACACCGTAAAACCCCGCGAGCAGCGGTGCGGCGAGCAAGACGAGCACGCCCACGAACGATGCCGCCCCGGTAATCAACCAGAACAGCGTGTCGAGCTGCATGCGGGAGACGGCCCGCGCCTGCACGAGTGCCTCCCGGGTCCCGAGTCCGTCGAACGCCTCGACGACCGTCCCGATCGAGATGACGAGCGCAGCGGCGCCAACCTGCGGCTTGCTCAGAAACAGCAGCACGACGAGCAGCGTCGCCAGATCGACGATCTTCGCGATGACCGTGGCACTCGCCAGCCAGCTGAAGCCCCGGCGCAGATGCTCCTGGTGGCTATCCATGGAACCGGCTGGTGACCCGGAGCGGCGCGCGGCCGTGCGAGCTCATGATCCGCCGGAGCCTGACCGGCTACTCATGCTCGGTCGGCGGGAGAGAGGAATCGGCCAAGGCGGCTCGCGGCGGCAGGACCCAGGAGCGGTTGCGGACGAAATGCAGGACCCAGCGCCAGGATTGACTGAGCCAAGCTCGGAAATGTGCGCGGCTCCATCGGCGCGGCTCCGCTGGCACGGACTGCAGCCGGTCCGTGATGAGGGCGGCGATCCGATCGGCGCGGGTCTGCCACGTGAAGTCGCGGCTATCCGCGAGCGCCGTCGCGGCGAGACGCTCCGCGAGACTCGGGTCGCCCGTCACGGCGCGGATCGCATCGACGAGAGCATCCGGACAATCCGGGCGGCAGAGAAAGGCGTTCTCGCCGTGCCTCAAGACTTCGCGCACATCGGGCGTGTCGCCGGCGACGATCGGACGGCCGGACGCCATGTAGAGGAAGGTTTTCAGCGGCAGCACCGTCGAGCCGAATTCGGCAAGCGGCCGCGCGGACGGGGGAATCAGCAGCACGTCGGCGGCAAAGAGGAATCGCGCGAGCGCCTCCGGCGCCTGCCAGGGGACGAGGCGAATGTTGGTCACGGCCCTCGCGACCGCCTCGATCGGGCCGCCCCCGGTGGAGCCGACCAGGATGAATTGCACGTCCGCCAGCCTTCGCGCCGCCTCGATCACCGTGGCGAGGCCTTTCATGTGGTTGACGCGCCCCGTATAGACGACGGTCTTTGTGCCCTTCTCGACGCCGATTTGCGCTTTGGCGCTCTCGAGTGGGATCGGGGTCCGCAGCAGCTGCGGCTCGAACCCGCTGCGCACGCAGTGCAGCTTGCACCGCGGAATTCCGAGATCGAGGTACCTCCTGCGGGTGTACTGCGAGTGGCAGATGTTGACGAGGAAGCGCGGATGGCACAGCAGCCGGTAGATCCACAGCTGCAGCGGCGGGATCTGCTCCGGCCAGGGACGGTAATGGTCGAACACGACGCGCTGCCCGCAGAGCACCGCCACCCAGGCGACCCAGAGGTTTCGCGTGTAGATGAGATCGGCGCGGCGGAATTCTCGTCGCAGCACGATGGTCAGCCCACAGAGCAAGTGCCGCAGTGCCGCCGGCCGGATCGGCGCATAGGCGCGAATCGCAGGCATGCGCGCGAGAGCCGCGGCGGTCGCACATCCGGCGCGATCCGCAGAGGGGACATGGAGCCACGACTGCGCGGTGAGCGGCGCCAGGTACTTCGCAGTCGTCACGAAGACCTCCGCGTCCGCGTGGGTGCTCGGCAGCGCATTCTCGAAGGCGAAGAGAATCTTCATGGCGGGGCGTAGGCCAAGCGGTGAGTCTGCGAAACAGGCCATCTCGAGCCGCTGAAGGGTGGTAATATATCGAGTTATTCCGATGCGGAACAGCGACCATTCCAGCATGCGAGGCGAGAGCAGGGTGCGTCATGCCGAATAGAGGCCACATTCGTATCGCAATCGCGGGGCTCGGCAACTGCGCGAGCGCGCTCATCCAGGGAATTCACTACTACACCGCCGAGCGCTGTCGCACCGACACGACAGGCCTGATGGCCCCGGAGATCGGCGGTTATTTGCCCTGCGACGTCGACGTGGTGGCGGCGTTCGATGTGGACGCGCGCAAGGTCGGCCTCGACGTGAGCCAGGCGATCTTCGCCAAACCGAATTGCACCAAGGTTTTCGAGCGGGATGTCCCGGAGAGCGGCGTGATCGTGCGCATGGGGCAGGTGCTCGACGGGATCGCCGAGCACATGACGGACTACGCCGATCACCGGACCTTCGTCCGCTCGCAAGCGCGCGAGTCCACCCGGGAAGACATCGTCCGCGAGCTCAAGCGCAGTGGGGCGGAGATGCTCCTCAACTACATGCCGGTCGGCTCGGAGCAAGCCGCCCGCTGCTACGCAGAGTGCGCGCTCGAGGCCGGCATCGCCTTCATCAACAACATGCCGGTGTTCATCGCGAGCGACAAGAGCTTCGCCGAGCGCTTCAAGGCGCGCAAGCTCCCGATCATCGGCGATGACATCAAGTCGCAGCTCGGCGCCACCATCACGCACCGCGTGCTGACCGACCTCTGCGCGAAGCGCGGCGTCAAGGTGCTGAGGACCTATCAGCTTAACACGGGCGGCAACACGGATTTTCTCAACATGAAGGATCCGGGGCGCCTCGCGTCGAAGAAGACCTCCAAGACCGAGGCCGTCCAGTCGGTGGCGAAGCAGCGCCTCGAGGATGACGACATCCACATTGGACCGAGCGACTACGTGCCGTGGCAGAACGATAACAAGGTCTGTTTCTTGAGGATCGAGGGCCAGCTGTTCGGCGGCGTGCCGATGGACCTGGAATTGCGGCTGTCGGTCGAGGACTCACCGAATTCGGCGGGCGTCGTCATCGACATGATTCGCTGCTGCAAGCTTGCCCTCCTCGACGGCCTCGGAGGGGCCCTCGAGGCTCCAAGCGCCTACTTCTGCAAGCACCCGCCGACGCAGTACCCGGACGACGACGCCTACGAGATGATCCAAGCCTTCATCCGCTCCCACACCTCGAAAGTGCGCGCCGTTCGATGAAGTGCGTCATCGTCGCCGCGGGGCCGGGCACCCGGCTGCGCGCGAAGGGCGAGAGCAAGCCGCTGATCCGCATCAAGGGAGTCCCCCTCATCGAGCGCGTCATCGGGCGCGCGCGCGAGGCCGGGATCGAGGCGTTCTACGTCGTGAGCGGCTACCGCGGCGATGAGCTGCGCGGGGAGCTCGATGCGCTCGCCGCGCGCGAAGGGCTGCGCATCACGCACATCGTCAACGAGAACTGGGATCGCGCGAACGGGGTCTCGCTCCTCAAGGCGAAGCCGTACCTCGACGGACCGTTCGTGCTCAGCATGTGCGATCACCTGGTCGATCCGCAAATCCTGCGCAGTCTGCTCTGCCTCGGCTTCGAGCCGGGTACCGTGACGCTCGCCGTGGACTTCCACACCGACAGTCCGCTCAATGACATCGAGGATGTGACGCGGGTCAAATGCTCGCAAGGCCGGATCGTGCACATTGGCAAGGTGATCCGCGATTTCAACGCGATCGATACGGGCGTCTTTCTCTGCACGCCGATCATCTTCGACGCTCTCGAGGCGAGCCAGGCCGGCGGCGACGACAGCATTTCCGGCGCCATCAACGTGCTCGCTCACTCGGGCAGGGCGCGTATCTTCGACGTTGGGGACCGTGTGTGGGTGGACGTGGACGATCCGGCCGCCTTTCGCAAAGCCGAGGAATTGCTCGAGGCGGGGCGACTTTGACCGCGTCGCTGTCGGCATTGCGCGACGCGGCGGTGAGGTCGGATGCGCGGTGGGGGCGCCGGTGGGCCGGGCCCCGAGGAAGGGCGACCAGCCGCCATGGTAGGATGATGGGCGCCGGTGGGCGAGAGTTGAGCGCGACCTGGAGCTTGCGCGGTCGTCGCGTCCTTCTATATCATCGAGCTGGACGAATCGGTTCAATGTAGCACTTTACCAAAGAGATGTAACACGCTGTTTCTTATCGATAAACAGGTGGGACCGTCGTTCGAGCCGCTGCAAACCGAGCTCCCAAACCGAGGGAGGCACTGTCCGTCGAGTATCCGCGGGGTCTCTGGAAGTACCTGACCGAGTCAGCGATCTGTCAAGAAGTGTTTGCGGCCACGCGCAAGTGCGAACGCGAGCGCAAAGGGACATCCTTTGCGACGGTGCGGTTTGCGATCGGCCCGTGTGATGGCGTCATGAACGATCCGGTCGACCCGATTCGCAAGGTGGTGTTCGACACGCTGCGCGCCTCGACGCGCGGGTCCGTCGAGCTCTCCGATCAGACCAACATCGTCAACGAGCTCGGCCTCGACTCCGTCGCGATCATGGATTTCGTGATGGAAATGGAGGACCGGCTCGATATCACCGTTCCTCTCGATCGGATCGCCGAGGTGGAGACGATCGGCGACCTCGTGGCGACCATGCATGACCTAGAGGCTAAGGGCTGAGGCCATGGCTCTGTTCGACAAGTTCGCGCATTTGTCCGCGGTGTACCGCGGCCTGGAGACCCGCCGGTTCAATCCGTTCAACATCGCCTTCGACGTGATCCTCTCCCCCACCGAGGCGATGATCAAGGATCGGCACATCCTGCTGCTCGGCACGAACAACTATCTCGGCCTCACGCACGATCCCGAGGTGATCGGGCAGGCGATCGAGGCGGTTCGCACGTTCGGAAGCGGCACCACCGGCTCGCGCATCGCGAACGGGAGCTACGACGGCCACATGCAGCTCGAGCGCGCGCTCGCGGACTTCTACGGCCGCAAATTCGCGATCGTGTTCTCGACCGGCTACCAGGCGAATCTCGGCATCCTCTCGACGATCGCCGGCAAGAGCGATCATCTGATCCTCGATGCCGACTCGCACGCGAGCATCTACGACGGCTCGCGTCTCGGCCATGCGCAGGTCACGCGCTTCCGCCACAACGATCCCGATGATCTCGCCCGGCGCCTGCATCGCCTCGCCGGCCAGCCCGGAGACAAGGTCGTCGTGGTCGAGGGCATTTATTCGATGCTCGGCGACACGGCGCCGCTCCGGGAGCTCGTTCAGGTGAAGCGCGAATGGGGCGCGTATCTGGTCATCGACGAGGCGCACTCGCTCGGAGTCCTGGGCGAGACCGGCCGCGGCCTGGCCGAGGCCGAAGACGTCGAGGCCGATGTCGATTTCATCGTCGGCACCTTCTCCAAGAGCCTCGGCAGTGTCGGTGGCTTTTGCGTGAGCGATCTCGAGGGCTTCGAGGTCCTGCGCGTGGCGAGCCGGCCCTACATGTTCACCGCATCGCTGCCGCCGAGCGTCATCGCGGGGACGGCGGCGGCACTCCGTCAATTGCGCTCCCGCCCGCTTCTGCGCCGCCAGCTCACCGACAATGCCAAGCGGCTCTACGGGGGGCTCGTCGATCTCGGGTTTCAACTCGGTCCGCAGCCGAATCCGATCGTCTCGGCCATCATGCCGGACCCGGATACCGCATTCGCCTTCTGGACGAACCTCCTGCAGGCAGGGCTTTACACCAACGTGAGCTTGCCGCCGGCGACGCCGAGGGGTCTTGCGCTCCTGCGGATGAGCGTGAGCGCGGCGCATACCCGCCAGCAGATCGATCACGCGATCACCCTGTTCGCTCAGGTGGGCCGCACCCTCGGCCTCATTCCGCAGGCGCGCGCCCATCGGGGCGCGCCGCAGCAGGTCCCCGAGGGCAAAGTCCACATCGCCGGCAAGTAGGCACCTTGGGCGCAATCGTGGGAGCTCGAACCGGATGGCCGTGATACCCGCTTGGGGCCGCGCATGGCACGGGCGCAGCTACGACCTCGGCCGCATGACGCTGCCCGAGCTCTGGGCGGCTTACCTGACGTATCCCGCGATTGGCATCTACGCAGTGCTCGCCGTGGCGGCCGCGAGCGTCGCGGTCGTCACGGGAAGGCGCTGGCAGGCCGTTGCGCTTCCCGCGCTGCTCGCCGTCCTGCTCTATCCGTTGGCGTGGTATCTCATTCATCGGTTCATCCTGCACGGCCGCTGGCTCTACCGCATGAGCTGGTCCGCCGCGCTGTGGAAGCGCATCCACTTCGACCACCATCAAGATCCCCATCGGCTCGAGGTGCTGTTCGGCGCGCCGAGCAACACGCTGCCGACCATCGCGGCCTTGACGATGCCGGTCGGCTATCTCGTCGCGGGCTTGCCGGGCGCGGCGGCCGCCTTCGCCGCGGGGCTCGCGACGACCTGCGTCTACGAATTCGTCCACTGCATCCAGCATCTCGATTACCAGCCGAAGAGCCGCTTCATTCGGCATCTGAAGTGCAGTCACCTGCTGCATCATTTCCACAACGAGAGCGGCAATTACGGCATCGCGGACTTCGTCCCGGACAGACTGCTCGGCACGTACTACCGAGATGCGCGCGAGCGACCGAGAAGCGCGAGCGTCTACAATCTCGGCTACGACGTGGAGGAGGCACGCCGCTATCCGTGGGTGATGAACGCGACCGGCAGTCCGCCGCGCAAGGGTCCGCCGCAGCGTCGCGCCCCCGTCACGAGTCCCGCCGGCAGATCGAGTTCGTGACGGAGGTCTCCCTCGTTCCGGTCGAGGGCCGCGCCCTGCTCGACCGCTTCATCCGCGTGCCCCACCGGATCCATCGCGACGATCCGTATTACATCGCACCGCTGCACCTGGAGCGCCTCGATGCGCTGACGCCCAAGAACCCGTTCTTCGCGCACGCCGATGTGCAGTTCTGGATCGCGCGCAAGGACGGGCGCGACGTGGGCCGCATCAGCGCGCAGGTCGACCGTCATGCCCTCGCCGTGCGCCCGGATGCCACGGGACATTTCGGTCTCATCGCCGCCGAGGACGATCCGGCCATCTTCCGCGCGCTCCTCGGGCAAGCCGAGGGCTGGCTGAGGGCGCGCGGCATGCAGCGCGTGCTCGGCCCCTTCAACCTCAACATCAACGAGGAGACGGGCCTGCTCGTCGACGGCTTCGAGACCCCACCGATGCTGCTGATGGGACACGACAGGCCTTATGTGGGTCCGCGCCTCGAGGAGCAGGGATTCGCGAAGGAAAAGGACGTCCTCGCCTATCTCTTCGACATGAGCATCGAGCCGCCGGCTGCGGTCCGCCGACTCCTCGACCGGCCGCTGCCCGAGAGCGTCAAGGTCCGGCGCATCGATTTCAAGCGATACAACGAGGAAATCCACACCGTCACGGCGATCTTCAACGACGCGTGGCAGGATAACTGGGGGTTCGTGCCGCTCACCGAGGTCGAGACCGACCACCTCGCGAAGTCGCTCAAGCCGCTGCTCGATCCGCGTGCCACGAGCATCGTCGAGCTGCGGGGAGAGCCGGTGGGCTTCCTCATCGCCCTGCCCAACCTCAACGAGGCGATCCGCGACCTGCGCGGCAAGCTGCTTCCCTTCGGGTGGGCGAAGCTCTTGTGGCGCTTGAAGGTGGGCGGACTGAACACCGCGCGCGTCGCGTTGATGGGCGTCAAGCGCGTGGCCGCGCGGCAGGTGACGGGCAGCCTCCTGCCGTTTCTCCTGGTCGATGCCGTGCGCAGGGAAGCCATCCGCTACGGCCTGACTCATGTCGAGCTCTCGTGGATTCTCGAGGACAACCTGCCGATGCGACGGATCCTCGAGAGCTTCGGCGCCGTCGCCTACAAGACGTATCGCGTCTACGGCAAATCGCTCTGATCCGCCGACCGCGGCCTCGTCCACCGGAGATCCCCGTGCAGTCAGGTGAGCCCGTCCGGCGCCCGGCCGAGATCGAGGACATCACCAACTTGCTCCTCATCCATCCGATCGCGAGCCGCCTGACACCGCTCCTCGCCGCTTTGCGCATCTCGCCCAATGCCGTCTCCGTCACCGGCATGGCGTTCGGTCTGCTCGCCGCACTCGCCTACTACCATTATCAGGACGTGCGTTACGCCATCACCGGATTCCTCCTGATGATCGCCTGGCACGTGATGGATGGCGCCGACGGGCAGCTTGCACGCCTGACGCATTCGCAGTCGCAGACCGGCAAGGTGCTCGATGGGATTTGCGACTACGTGACCTTCATCGCGGTCTATGTGGCATTGGCCGCAGCCCTCAGCCGGAAAATGGGAGACGGGGCGTGGGCGCTCGCCGGCGTCGCCGGCTTGTGCAACGCAGTTCACATTGCCGCGTACGAGGTCCAGCGGCAGGAGTACCAGGTCTTCGGCCTGGGTCGGAAGTCCCTGGATCTTCTCGAGCCGGACACCTGGCCACGGCGCGGCGCGGGCGCGACACCGGTACAACGGCTTCTCGATGCGCTCTACCGGCTCTACCTGCGCCTCCAGTCGGTTGCGACCGGCGTCGGTGCGCCGTTCCGCAAGCGGCTCGCCGCCGTGCTCGAGCGCGAGCCGGAGCGAGCGGCGCTCATCCGCGAGCGCTATCGCGAGGCGTTCGCCCCCGCCGTGCGGCGCTGGTCGGTGCTGTCGGCGAATTATCGGACGATCGGAATCTTCATCGCCGCGCTGCTCGCCGCGCCACAGTATTACTTCGAGCTCGAGATCTTCGGGCTGAGTGCGATCTTCGTGGGATTGCTCTTCGATCA
>JASHTK010000286.1 GCA_030040575.1 Gammaproteobacteria bacterium | reverse complement strand
ATGGCATCGCGCGGGCCTGCGAGGCGAGCCTCGCCCGCCTCGGCACGGACCATCTCGATCTGTATTTGTTGCACTCGCCGGTCGCGAGCGCCCAATTCCCCGGGGTGGTTACGGCATTCGAGCAGCTGCGCGCGGCGGGGAAGATTCGGGCGTGGGGCGTCTCGAACTTCGACCTCGACCAGATGCAGGATCTGCTCCGTGTTCCGGGCGGTGATCGCTGCGCGACCAACCAGATCCCCTACAGCCTCTACAACCGCCGCATCGAGCGTGACGTGCTGCCCTGGTGCACGCGGCACGGCATCCCGGTGATGGCGTATTCCCCGCTCGGCGGTGACCATCATCTGATCGTCCGCGACCCCGTGCTCGCGCAGCTCGGCGCGGCGCACCAGTGCCCGCCGGCCGCGGTGGCGCTCGCGTGGGTCATCCGCAGCGGCAGCGTCATCGCGATTCCCGAATCCGGCTCCCCGGCGCACACCCGGGAGAACGCCGCGGCGCTCTCCCTCACGCTCCTGCCGCAAGACCTGCAGACGTTGGCGAGCGCGTACCCCGGGCCGTTCGGCGCCGCCTAGCGAGACGCCGGCTCGCTCCCATTTACAACGGCGGGCGCGGCGCCTAATCTTCGCTCCCCAAAGAGGGCCACTTACCGGTGGCCTCGCACGAGAAGACCGGCGGGAGAACTCCATGAAGTACGCCGTCTGGTTCCTGCGGCTCGTCTTCGGGGCTTGGATGGTTCCCGCCGGCCTCAACCACTTCTATCCATTGTTTCCGCAGCCGATGGGCACGCAGCCGCTCAGCCACGAGTTGATCGTGGCCCTGCTCGGCAGCCACTTGTTCGACCTCGTCAAGGCCGTCGAGCTCATCGCCGGGATCTGCGTGCTCACCGGGATCTTCACGCCCCTTGCGCTCGTCATCTGCATGCCGGTCTCCTTCTGCGTCTTCTACTGGGACACCCCCCTCGAGGGGTGGGGCTCGCGCGCGTCGCTCTTCGGCGAGGCGGCGCTGCTCTGCAACAGCTTGCTCTGCCTCGCCTACATCAAGAGCTACCGCGCGATGTTCGCCCTGCACGCCAAACCCCGAACCTTCGGCGCGCCTCATGCGCCGACCGCGGCCCGGCCTGCCGGGGCCTGACGATGAAGCCCCTGATCCTCGCCGGCCGTCTCGCCTTCGGCGCCTGGATGCTGGCGAACGGCGTCAACCACTTCTTCGTGCCGCTCTATCCGGAGCCGATCGGGCACGAGCCGCTCGCCGTGCAGCTCATGGCGGCCCTCATCCACAGCGGGCTGCTGAACGTTGTCATGACCATTGAGCTCGTCACCGGAGCGCTCCTCCTCGCCGGCATCCTCGTTCCGGTCGCCCTGTGCGTCGTGATGCCGATCTGCGTCTGCGCCGCGTACTGGTCGGTGATCCTCGAGCGCGAGCCCCTCGGGGCAGTGCTGGCGCTCGCCGCCTTCGCCCTGAACGGCCTGCTGATGCTCGCCTACGTCGATTACTACAAGGGAGTGCTGCAGCGGCACGCCTTGACCCTCGGCGAAGCGTGAGGAGCGCCTCATGAGCTATGAAACGCTGTTCGCGAACCCCAGCGGCCGGACCTCGCGCGGCGCCTTTCTGGGCGCGCTCATCCCCCTGCTCGCCGCCGCGGCGCTCTACTACTTCCTCGTGAAGGGTCGCAATGGCGAGTGGGTGCTCGTGACGCTGCTATTCCCGGCTGCGGTGCTGCAGGCCCGACGTCTGCATGACCTCGGTCAGACCGCCTGGCTGCTGCTCATCCCCGGCGCGCTCGACGCGACGGCCATCGGGCTGCACATGGCCCGGCGTCAACCCGAGCTCCCCCCCGCCCTCACCTGGGCCGCGCTCGCCGTTTCCGCCGGCTTCGTCGTCTGGGGCTTGGTCGGCAAGGGGCAGGCGCACGCCAACCGGTTCGGCGAGCCGGCGACGGCTTAGATCCCGCCGCTTCAGCTCATCCGAATCGGGCCAAGCGCGGAGCGCTAGCGGGCGAGAGCCGTCTCTCCGGCGCCGCCGGACTTCGCCAGGGCCGCTTCGAGAAGCGCGATGGTCGCGAGGCGGCTCGAATCCACGCCCCGCCTGCGGCCTCCCGGAGGCCCGCCGCCTGCGGCACCGGCCGCGCCGGCAGCGGCCGCCCGCCCTGGAAACGCCGGGGGCGGGTGGCGTGCGTAGTCGAGGGCGGTCCTGCCGTCGTCGTCGTGCACGGTCGGGTCTGCGCCGTGATCGAGCATATCCTTGACGACGCGATCCCATCCCGATTCGGCCGCGGCGAAGAGCGCCGTCTGGCCCTCGTGGTCGCGGCCCTGCACATAGGCGACGAGCTTGGCCGTGTAGGTGTGACTGTCGGTGACGCGGGCGTTGATGTTCGCTCCGGCATCGACCAGCAGGTCGATCGTCGTCGCGGCGCGGGCCTGGACGTCACCGTCCTCGGGGCCGTTACCGCGACCCGACCCGCTCATCCCTGCAGCAGCCATGAGCGGCGTGATCTGGAATACGTTCGGAGCGCCCGCGGTGGCGCCGTGCGCAAGGAGCGCCTTCAGCGCCACGTCGTCGTGGCGCATCGCCGCGACCATCACCGCCCCGGTGCCGCCGCGCAGCATGTATTCCTCGAAGCGGCCCCGGCCGGCTCCGTTCGGCCGCATGCGCGTGAGCTCGTGATTCGGATCGACGCCCATCGCGAGCAGCCGGTTGACCAGATCCATCGCCGTCGCCTTGTTCGGCGCGCGCAGCGCGGCCGGGTCTCGAGCTCCGAAGGCGAACCCGCCGAACAGGAGGAACCGCGGGTTGAAGGAGTTCATGTCCACCGCGACATAGAGCGGCGTGCGGCCGGTCATGTCCCATGCCCCCGGGTTCGCGCCCCGGTCGAGCAGGAACATCGCGATGTCGTAGTTGCGATTGTCGATCGCGTTGATGAGGGGCGTGACGCCGTCCGGGTTGGGCTGATTCACATCGGCGCCCGCGTTGACGATCGCGACCGCGCAAGCGGCGCAGCCCGAGCGGGTGGCGTAGAGCAGCGCGGTGAGACCGCCGGTCTGGCGAAACTGGGCGCGCGGCTCGGAGGTCATCTGGCGCGGCCAGTCGTCGTACTTCGCGCGGATCGCCACATCCGCGCCGTGCTTGAGGAGCAGCTCGACGATGTCCGGGTGGCTCTGCGCCGCCGCCCACATGAGCGCGGTCTGGCCGCGGAAGGTCTCGACCGCGTTCACGGTGGCGCCCCGGGCGATCAGCATCTGCGCGATCGGGAGCGACCCGATGCTCGAGGCGAGCATGAGCGCAGTCTCACCGTCCTGATTGGGCGAGTCCGCGCCCGCCCCGGCCTCGAGCAGCATGTGGA
This sequence comes from Gammaproteobacteria bacterium, assembly GCA_030040575.1. Taxonomy (GTDB): domain Bacteria; phylum Pseudomonadota; class Gammaproteobacteria; order Steroidobacterales; family Steroidobacteraceae; genus JASHUC01. The sequence goes on along the minus strand of JASHTK010000286.1, from coordinate 1,537 downwards.
CGAGCTCGACGTCGCCCAGCTTGACCGCCTCGGCGAGCGCCGAGTCGCCGTAGCGGTTCGTGACGTTCGCCTGGGCGCCGCGCTTGAGGAGCGCCCGCACCATTTCATGGTCGGCGTTGTAAGTCGCCCACATGAGCGGCGTCGAGCCATCGGGCGCCGCCGTGTTGACGTCGACATAGGGCGAGGTGATCGCGGCGAGCACCGCCTCGCGCTGGCCGGACTGGATGAGGTCCACGAGCGTCTGCGGCCCGGAGTCGGCGTAGGCGGATGCCGCCGCTCCAAGCGACAGCCAGGCGATGGCGGCGATCACGCCCGCTGCACGGAAGGTCAACCTAAACAATGTTGCCTCCGAAGTTGGTGTAGTGGGCCCACAAGCCCTTGCTCACATCGTAGAGGAAGCGGTAGGGGTCGTGGAACGTGCGCCCGAGCCCTTCCATCACGCCCTCGTCGAGCATGTCCTGAGCGCTGCGGCCGTGATCGGTCATCGCCGTCGTCCGGTCGTAGAGCTTCTGCATCATGTCGCGCTCGGCCTGCAGCTGCACGCGGGTCACGACCGGCCCGTAGGCCGGCACGATCCGCGTCGCGTCATTCGCGAGCCGCACGAGCTCGCTCATCGCATCGACCCGGCCGCCGATCCAGCCGCCCGCGTACCAGTCGAGCGACGGATCGCGCTCGGGCGAGGCGACGCAGCCGACGGCGAGCACGTTCGAGTCCCGGAAGAACACGTAGATGTCGCCGCGCGTGTGCGCCTCGAGCAGGTAGCCGCAGTCGATGTGTTCCGCGCCCACCGTGAGGGCCGTTCGCTCGGAGAAGGTCACGGTCGGCCGTGCCACCGCCGGGAGCGCCTTCACCCACCGGTCCTCCGCCGGCACGTAGTAGTCGGTCGCGAGCCACTCGCGGGTGATCTCATGAGCATGGATGGACGCGCCCGCCGCGCCGAACAGCGCATTGCCGCCCGTCTGGTCGGGGTGGTAGTGCGTGTTGATCAGGGTGTGCGCCCGCAGCCCGGCCAAGCTCGCCCGCACGGCAGGGGCGAGCGCCTGCGAGCCGCTGTCCACCAGCACGACCCCGTCGCCGGCCGACAGCGCGACCACGTTGCCCGGCGCCCCGGAGATGACCCGGATCCGGTCGGTCAGGGCCTCACTCGGCAGCGGACGCGCCGGCACCGACCGCGCCGCCTGCCGCACCGGCAGTTGCTGGCAACCCTCGAGGGTGGCGGCGAGCGGCACCGAGGCGAGCCCCGCGAGCCCGCCCAGGGACGCCTGCAGGAAGCTTCTGCGGTCGGTCGTCTTCATGTCCTCATCCTGCCTGTACGCCTGCCTTCAGACTTCGGAGATGACGCCGGTGCTGTCGGCAAAACTCGCCTGCTTGATCCCGAGCTTGCTCAGGATGGTCAGGTGCAGGTTGGCGAGCGGGGTGTGCGGGGGCGACACGACGTTCTTGCCGCCGACGTGCGCGCCGTTCGCGCCGCCGACCAGGATCTCCGGCAGCGGATAGTTGTCGTGCTGGTTGCTGTTCGACATGTTCGAGCCATAGA
>JASHTK010000285.1 GCA_030040575.1 Gammaproteobacteria bacterium | reverse complement strand
GGGCGGGCTGGGATTGCCACGGTCTGCCCGTCGAGCACGAGGTAGAGAAGGCGCTCGGCATCTTGGACAAGCGGCGGATCGAGAAGGAGATCGGCATCGCCCGGTTCGTCGAGCTCTGCCGCGAGTCGGTCATGCGCCACGTCGCCGACTGGGAGAGGATGACCGAGCGAATGGGCTTCTGGGTCGATCTGAAAGAGGCCTATCTCACGCTGCACCACGACTACATCGAGTCGGTCTGGGGCCTGCTCAAGCGGCTCTGGGATCGCGGGCTCCTCTACCAGGGCTACAAGGTCGTTCCCTACGATCCGCGGATTGGAGCGACGCTCTCCTCGCACGAGGTGGCGCTCGGTTACCGGGAGGTCGAGGACCCCTCGATCTTCGTTCGCTTCAGGGCGGTCGGCGCCGCCGAGACGTATTTTCTTGTGTGGACCACGACGCCCTGGACGTTGCCGGCCAACTTGCTGCTCGCGGTGCATCCGGACGTCGAATATGTCTCGGCGCGCCGGCGGGGCGAGACCCTGATCCTCGCACGGAGTCTGCTGAAGCTCCTCGAGGACGAGCCCTACGAGATCGTCGCGACCGCGCTCGGCCGGGACCTCGACGGCGCGCGGTACGAGCGGCTCTTCGAGGATCTGCCCGCGGACGGCGAGATCTGCCGGGTCCGCACCGCCGAGTTCGTCACCACCGAGGAGGGGACCGGGATCGTGCACATCGCGCCCGCCTACGGAGAGGACGACCTGCGGCTCGGTGAGCGGTACGGCCTGCCGGTCCTGCACGCGGTCGGCGACGATGGGCGCTTCCTCCCGCAGGTGCGAGCGCTCGCGGGCCAGTTCTTCAAAGACGCCGATCCGATCATCATCGCCTCGCTGCGCGAGCGCGGGCTGCTGTTTCGCGAAGCGCGGTATCTTCACAGCTATCCGTTCGGATGGCGGACGGGCGACCCGCTCCTCTACTACGCGAAGCACGCCTGGTACATCCGCACGACGGCGTTTCGCGACCGCATGGCGGAGCTCAACCGCACGATCGGGTGGGTGCCCGAGGGCATCCGCGACGGGCGCTTCGGTCACTGGCTCGAGGGGAATGTCGACTGGGCCCTGTCGCGCGAGCGCTTCTGGGGCACACCGCTTCCGCTTTGGACCGACGGGGCGGGCGATTACCTCTGCATCGGGTCGCTCGCGGAGCTCGAGCAGCGTGCCGGCCGCAGCCTCGCCGGGCTCGACCTGCATCGACCGGCCGTCGATGAGGTGACGTTCACTCACGAGGGAAGAGCATACCGCCGCGTCTCCGAGGTGATCGATTGCTGGTTCGACTCCGGCGCCATGCCTTACGCGCAGTGGCACGACCCGCTCGGGCAATCGGCGCAGTTCCGCGAGCACTTTCCCGCCGACTTCATCTGCGAGGCCATCGATCAGACCCGCGGCTGGTTCTACACGTTGCATGCCATTGCGACGATGGTGTCGGACGGCGTTGCGTATCGGAACGCCGTCTGCCTCAGCCACATCGTCGATGAGAGCGGCAAGAAGATGTCGAAGTCCGTCGGGAACGTTCTCGATCCGTACGCCGTCTTCGACACGGTCGGAGCCGATGCGCTGCGCTGGTACTTCACCGCGCGCGTCGCGCCCGATATGCCGAAGCGCGTCTCGGTGCAGATCGTCTCGGATGTGGCGAGCGGCTTCATCAACATGTACTGGAACGTGTATGCGTTCTTCGTCCTGTACGCGCGGCTCGATGGCGTCGATGCTCGCGAGCGCCCCGCGCTCGAGCGCCGGCCGGAGACGGACCGGTGGATCCTCTCGCTCCTCGAGGAGACCGTGGCGGGCGTCACTGCGGCGCTCGATCGGTACGACGCGCTGCAGGCCGGCGCGGCGATCGAGCGCTTCGTGGACCAGCTCAGCAACTGGTACGTCAGGCGCAACCGCAGGCGCTTCTGGAAGGCGGCCGGTGGGGAGGACAAGCAGGCGGCGTACGCGACGCTTTACGAGTGTCTGGAGGTCGTGAACCGGCTGATGGCGCCCTTTCTGCCCTTCCTCACCGAGGCCGTCTACCAGAATCTCGTGCGCGGTCTCCGGGCCGATGCGCCGGCGAGCGTTCACATGGCCGACTGGCCCGAGCACGACGGCCGGCGTCTCGATCGGGCGCTGCTCGCCGAGATGCAGGTCGTGCAACGTGTGGTCGGGCTCGGGCGCGCGGCGCGGAACGCCGCGGCCCTCAAGGTGCGCCAGCCGCTCGCGCGCCTGCGGGTCCGGGTGCCCGACGACGACGCTTCCCGCGCCGTGACGCGGCACCTCGAGCAGATCCGCGACGAGCTCAACGTGAAGTCCGTCGAGGTGATTCCTCGCGACGGCGAGCTGGTGACCTACCGGATCAAGCCGCACCTGCCCGTCGTCGGCAAGCGCTACGGGCGACTCGTTCCGGCCATCCGGCGGCGCCTGGCGGAAGCCTCGGGCGCGGAAGTCGCGGCGCTGATCGAGCGAGGCGAGACGCTCGTCCTCGAGGTGGAAGGCCATCGCGTCGAGCTCGAGCCGGATGCGCTGCGGGTCGAGACCGCCTCGGCGGAGGGGCTTGCCTGCGCGGAGGAGGGTGGTTATCTCGTCGGCATCGATACCCGATTGACCGAGGAGCTGATTCTCGAGGGACTCGCGCGCGAGCTCGTGCGCACGGTGCAGGAGGCGCGCAAGCAGGCGGCGCTCGATGTCTCGGACCGGATCTGGCTACGCATCGAGGGCAACGACCGCGTCCGCGCGGCGCTCGCCGCGCATCGAGATTACGTGCTGGGGGAAACGCTCGCCAGTGAGTGCCGAGAAACGCCGCCCGCCGAGGCGCCTGCGGTCGAGCATCATCTCGGCGAGGCTCGCTGGGTGATCCGGCTCGGTCGGCAGGGTGGGCGCTGAGCCTCGGGGCCGTCCGAGCTCGCGATCGACCGAGCGGCGGGCATTGCGCCACGAACCCCGCACCTCGTCAACCCATCAGCGCCGGATGAGCCCTCTGCGCAACAGCGCATCGAGCGAGAAGGTCCCCGCCCCGCGGCACAGCAGCACGAGCAGCATCGCGGCCCATTGAATGTGGGTCGGCCAGGCCTGCGGATACACGAACACTTCGATCACGGTCACCATGCCGAGCAGGACGAGGGCCGCGGGCCGCGTGAGCAAGCCGAGCACCATCAACGCCGGCGTGGAGAGCTCGATCGAGGCCGCAACGTGCGCGGCGAAGTCGGGCGGCAGCAGCGGCACCTTGTACTCGTCCCGGAACAGCTCGAGCGTCGCACTCCAGTCCGCGAGCTTCTCGGTGCCGGAGTCCCAGAACACCGTCGCGACCGCAAAGCGCAGCGGCAGCGCGAGCACGCTGTAGGGCACGCGCTGAAGCCAGCCGATGACGCACTCGATCGAGGGGATGAAGCCCCCGCGGGCGGGCTGCGGGCCGGACGGGGGATCGGACGAGGAAGCATTCAAGGGATCGACTCTCCTCAAGGGGGGGTGGCGCGGGCGCCGGGAAGCGAGAGCGTTCGGGCCTGCTGAGCCCCGCCCGCGTCGGACGGGATCCCAGGCCGCAGCGCATCGATGAACCGACCGGCCGAGAAGTGCTGCGCGAGGAGCACCGCCGCGCGCTCGTGCGGCTCCGTCCCCCGAGATGTCACGCCAGCGCTCCCGGCGACGAACGCATCGAGCGCGACGCAGAAAGGCAGCCCGGCACACAACCGCTCCGTGAATCGCCAGGCGTGCTCCGTGAGCCTGCCGACCTCGATGCCCGTCTCCGCGCGCTCGATCAGCAACCAGACCGGCCCAGAGGCGAGATCGACGGCGGCGAGGGCCGCATCATTCTCCTCGAGCACGGCGCGCCAGATCGTGTCGGCGGGGTACTCGAGGCCGAGCAGTTCGACCGACGGGTGCGGCACGAACCGCACCTCCGCATCGCCGGCGGTTCTCGATGCGAGCTCTGCGGCATCGAGCCGCGCAGCGTCAGGCGCATGCAGCGCGCCGTTGACGGCCCACTCGAGCCGCGCAACGTCCGCCAGATACGGGAGCGCGGCAGCAGGGGGAAACGACGCGAGAAAGGGGGCGAACCCCTGCCCATACTCATTGAGCCAGGCGCTCTCAGGGATTCCCCCCTCCGCGTCGTCGATGAATCGATGCGCTGCGCCCGCGAAGAATTCCTCTCCGACGAGCCGCCGCACCGCCGGGAAGGCGAGGCGCAGCGCATGGAGGAGCGTGCTGCGACAGGTCTCGCGGTGAATCGAGAGTCGCTCGCTCGCGCCGGCGCCGAGTCCGGGCACGGCCTCGTCGCCGCCGCCGCCCACGGCGCCGAGCAAGCTGCGAGATATCCCCTGCTGGACTTCAAGCAGCGTCGGCACGGCATGCCTCCGGGCGCCCGGCGGTCTCGATCCAGTGTTGAGCCTGTGCCGCTTCCTCGAGCAGCACCTCGAGCGGCGGAATGTCCGTGTCCCACTCGATGAGCGTCGGCCGAGGGCCGTAGCGCCGCAGGGCTTGCCCGTAGAGCGTCCAGACCTCCGGGGCGACCCGCGAGCCGTGATCGTCGATGCGCAGCACGCCGCCGCTCTCGAGCACTCGGACGGCGTGGCCCGCGAGGTGGATCTCCTCGATCGCGGGCGCCGGCAACCCTTCGAGGTACGCCGTCGGGCTCCATCCATGATTGCTCGCGCTGACGAAGAGATTGTTGACATCGCAGAGCAGGCCGCAGCCGGTGCGGCGCGCAAGCTCCGTCAGGAACTCCCACTCGCAGAGGGTCGAGTGCTCGAACTGAACGTAGGTCGAGGGATTCTCGACGAGGATCCGCCGTCCGAGCCGCTCCTGCACCTGCGTCACGTGCCGGCACACCACCTCCAGGGCTTCCTCGGTCATCGGCAGGGGCAGCAGATCCGCGAGGTAGCGTCCACCGACGACGCTCCAGGCGAGATGCTCGGAGACGAGCTGCGGCTGCACCTGATTCACCAGGCCCGCGATGCGCTCGAGATGCCGCTCGTCGAGCCCCTCGGCGCTGCCGAGCGACAGCCCGACGCCGTGCAGGGAGAGCGGATAGTCACGCCGGATCGCATCGAGGCCACGCCGCACCGTTCCCCCGCCGAGATAGTTCTCGGCGTGCACCTCGAGCCAGGCGACCCGCGGCCGCTCGTTGACGAACCGCCCCTGATGGGGGAAGCGCAGCCCGATTCCCGCCGCGCGGGGGATCGCCTCGGGGGGAGCCGGGCTGCCGCTCATGCTGTCCTCGCCGGTCGCCGTCTGAAGGACTCGCCGGGCAAGCAAGCTACATCGGCTTCAGCGTGCCGCCCTCGATCTTGCTGCACGCGCCCGCAGGCAGCAGCACGAAGGACTTCGGATCGCGTGCGAGCGTCGCCTGGCCCGCGCAGGAGTGCGCGCCGGCGGCGCAGTCGTTCTTGCCCACGCGGTTGATGCCGTAGCACTTCTCGAAGTGGGATGCGTTGCTCATCGCGCTCGGCTGAGCATCGGCGGCGCGGGCCGTGGGAGCCGTGGCGCCGAGCGCGAGGCCGATCGCGACGGACAGGGTGGAGACAGCGAATGCGGACTTGTTCATGACGGATTCCTCCAGGTCGGTAGGGCTCCGCAGCGGGAGCCTCGTGTGGAGAGTTCGTGGCGCCGGGCAAAAGGTTACACTCCTCGCATGGAGGCGGAAGCCCGGCGCGCGGAACGGGACCTCGAATGGTCACAGCTCATGCGCGCCGCGCAAGCCGGTGATCGGCAAGCATACGAGCGCCTGCTGCGCGAGGTCACGCCGATCGTGCGCGCCCTCGCGCGCCGCCGCTGCGTGATCCGGGAGGACGTCGAGGAGATCGTGCAGGAGACCCTGCTCACGGTGCATCGCGTGCGGCACACCTACGATCCCGGGCGCCCGTTCCTGCCCTGGCTGTCGTCCATTGCCGTGCGGCGCAGCATCGACGCACTGCGCCGCCGTCGCCGCATCGAGCGCCACGAAATGCGCGCCGACGACCTGGGCACACCCGGCACCGCCGGGTCGGGCCCAGTGCGTGGGGGCCTCGAGTCGGTACCGCAAGCCGATGAAACCTTCATCGAGGATGCGGCGAATACAGAAGCGGAGGGACTCCGCGCGGCGCAGGAGCTCGGCCAGCTGCTCGAGCGGCTGCCGGCGCGCCAGCGCGAGGCGATCGAGTCCCTGAAGCTCAAGGAGATGAGTGTTGCGGAGGCGGCTGCAGCCTCGGGCCAGTCGGCCGGCGCTCTGAAGGTCAACGCGCACCGGGCGCTGAAGACACTCCGCCGCTTGTTCCAGCAGCGGCCGTCGAACTGAATGCGGGGTCGGGCTCGAGGCGGCAGGCAGGTATGGACACTGAGAGGTTAATCGGGGAACTCGTCGCCGGGCTCGAGCCGGTCGAGCGGTTGCGATCGCCCGCCGTGCGCGCCCTGCAGTGGCTCGCGGTGGTCGCCGCCGTGAGCCTCGCCGTGATCCTGGGCTTTGCGAACCTCGAGGAGTTCCGGCACCGCGCGGCCGATCCGCGTGTCGCGGCGGAGTGCATCGCGACGGCGCTCACCGGCATGGCCGCCATCCTCGCCGCCTTCGAGCTTTCGGTTCCGGGCCGCCCGGTGCGCTGGGCGGCGCTGCCGGTGCCGCCGCTCGTCGCGTGGCTCGCCGCGAGCGGCCTCGGCTGCTTGAGGAACGGGTTCGGCCACGGCGTGGGCGAGAGCTCGCACTGCTTCGTGTTCATCGCCGCGGCGAGCGTCCCGCTCGCGGTCTCCTTGATGTGGATGCTGCGCCGGGCGCGGCCGATCGCGCCGCTGCCGGTGGCAGCGCTCGGCGCCCTCGGTGCGGCCGCCACGGCGGCGTTCGTCCTCGAGTTCTTCCACCCCTTCGATGTGACGGTGATCGATCTGCTGCTGCATCTCTCGGCTGTCGCCGTCGTCATGGTTGCGGTCACCTGGCTCCGTCGCCCGCTGCTCGGCGTGGCGGATCCCGCACGGGGGGGTCCGCCCTAGGTCATGCCTCGCACTCTCCCGAGCACGCCGGCCGCCGACGGCTTTTGGATGCCGAGCGAGCGCGAGCCGCACGCCGGGTGCTGGATGCTCTGGCCCGAGCGCCCGGACAACTGGCGGCAGGGAGCGCAGCCGGCGCAGCGCGCCTGCGTCGCACTCGCCGCCGCCATCTCGCGATTCGAGCCCCTGACCGTGGGGGTCTCCGGGCCGCACTTCGATCGGGCGCGTGCGCTCCTGCCCGCCG
>JASHTK010000284.1 GCA_030040575.1 Gammaproteobacteria bacterium | reverse complement strand
GTACTTCATCAACAAGGTGCACGGCAACCGCATGCTGAAGCCCTCGCCCCGCGTGCTGGTGTGCGTGCCGTTCGGCTCGACGCAGGTGGAGCGCCGCGCGATCCGCGAGTCGGCCGAAGGGGCCGGCGCCCGCAACGTCGCGATCGTGAGCGAGCCCATGGCCGCCGCGGTCGGCGCGGGTCTGCCCGTGCACGAGGCGCGCGGCTCCATGGTGCTCGATATCGGGGGCGGCACCTCGGAGGTCGCCGTGCTCTCGCTCAACGGCATCGTGTACGCGAACTCCGCGCGCATCGGCGGCGATCGCTTCGACGATGCCATCATGAACTACGTCCGGCGCAACTACGGCATCCTGATCGGCGAGGCGACCGCCGAGCGCATCAAGATCGAGATCGGCTCCGCCTACCCCGGCCAGCAGGTGCGCGAGCTCTCGGTGAAGGGACGGAACCTCTCGCAGGGCGTGCCGCGCAGCTTCACGCTGAACAGCAACGAGATCCTCGAGGCGCTGCAGGAGCCGCTGCAAAGCATCGTGAGCGCCGTCAAGCAGGCGCTCGAGCAGACCCCGCCCGAGCTCGGCGCCGACGTGGCCGAGCGCGGGATCGTGCTCACGGGCGGCGGAGCGCTGCTGCGGGACATCGACAAGCTTCTGACCGAGGAGACCGGGCTGCCGGTCGTCGTGGCGGACGACCCGCTCACCTGTGTCGCGCGCGGCGGCGGGCGCATTCTCGAGCTGATGGACGAGCTGGGGCCGGGGCACTTCGGCCTGGAGTGAGCGGAACGGCGTGGCCGCGTTCGCCGCAGGCTCCTACCGATCCTTGCCCGGACGGGGGCCCTCGCCCGGCTTCCGCTTCACGCTGTACGCGATTCTCTCTACCGCGTTCATGTTCCTCGACCAGCGCCACGGCTGGCTCGAGCAGGCGCGCTACTACCTGAGCGCGGCCGCTTATCCGCTGCAGCTTGCGGTCAACTCCCCGCCCGCCGCCTGGCGCTGGCTCGAGCAGAGCTTCGAGACCCGCGCGGCCCTTCAGGCGGAGAACGCCGCGCTGCGCAATCGCGAGCACGCGCTCGAGCTGCGGTCGCAGCGCTTCGAGGCCCTCGCGCGCGAGAACGCGGAGCTGCGCGGGCTGCGCGACGCCCTGCCCCCGGTCGCCGATCGCTGGATCGTCGCCGAGGTGGTCAACGTGGACCTCAACAGCCTGCGCCAGCGCGTGCTCATCGACCGCGGTGCGCGCAACGGCCTGTTCAAGGGGCAGGCGGTCATGGACAGCTACGGGTTGCTCGGGCAGACGATGCGCGTCGGCCCGTGGAGCGCCGAGGTGATCCTGCTCACCGACCCCGAGCACGCGGTGCCCGTGCAGATCGAGCGGACCGGCGTCCGCACCATCGCCGTCGGCACGGGCGACAGCCAGTCGCTCGCCCTGCCTTACCTCCCGGCCAACGCCGATGTGATGCCGGGCGATCTGCTCGTGACCTCGGGACTCGGTGGCGTGTTCCCGCAGGGCTACCCCGTCGCGCGCGTCACCGAGGTGCACCACGACAGCGTGCAGCCGCTCGCGCAGATTCGCGCGCAACCGCTCGCCCAGCTCGACAAGCTGCACGAGGTCATGCTCGTGTGGTTCCGGGCGGACCATCCGGCCGCGCCGATCGGACTTGCCGGCGGCGGCACCGTGGACAGCGACCTCACGGAGGGCAACCCGGCCTTCCAGCCGCTGCCGGCGCCTGCCCGCGCCGGATCGGCGGCCGCAGCGCGGGGCGCGGCGCCGGCGGCTCTCAAACCGTCTCGCTCTGGTAAAGCTAAGGCTAAGCTAGCGCCATCCCAGGCGGCATCAGGCAAGACGGCTGCATCAGCCCGGGCGGCGGGATCCGCCAAGGCGGTGGGATCAGCCAAGGCGGCGGGATCATCCAAGGCGGCGGGCGCCACGGCGGCCGGCCCCTCCGTACCCGGCCCGGCGCCGCCGGGTTCCGCAGCGCCCGGGGCGCACCCGTGAACGCCCGACAGACCGAGCCGCGTGGCCCGATGGTGCTGAGCGCCCTCGCCGGGCTCATCCTGTCCGTCCTGCCCCTGCCGGAATGGCTCGCCGTCGTGCGCCCGGCATTTCTCGTGCTCGCCGTGCTTTACTGGTCGATCGCCGCGCCGCGGGCGGGCGGTCTCACGCTCGGCTTTGCGTCCGGGCTTGCGCTCGATGTATTTCGTGGCGCGGTTCTCGGACAGCACGCGCTCGCTCTGACGACGATCACCTACGTGGCCGTCCGAGAGCACCAGAAAATCCGCTCGAAGCCTGCGTTCCAGCAGTCCCTCATCGTGTTCGGGGCGCTTGCCGTGTACGAGTTCATCCTCTTCGCGATCGACGGCTGGAGCGGACACCCGCTCACGAGCCCGCTGCGCTGGATCCACACGGTGACCGGCGCGCTCGTGTGGCCCCTGGCGACCGCCGTGCTCGAGCGCAGTCATTCCCCGCGCTGAGCGCGCGGCCTACCCTTGTCGCATGGTCCAGGGCGTCAGAATCAAGGATCACTGGAAGGAGCAGCGGCTCTTCGAGCGCCGCGCGCTGCTCGCGGTCGCCGTGGTGGCGCTGCTCGCCCTGGTGCTGTGCGGGCGGCTGTACCTGCTGCAGGTCATCCGGCACGACCGCTACTCGCAGCTCTCCCAGGGCAATCGCGTTCGCGTCGAGCCGATCCCGGCGGCGCGCGGCCTGATGTACGACCGCAACGGCACCGTGCTCGCGAGCGGCCAGCCCGCCTACCAGCTCGAGCTCGTCCGCGAGGAGGTGCCCAACCTCGATGCGACGCTGCAGGGCTTGGTCGCGATCGGGCTGCTCACCGACGACGAGCTGCCCGAGGTGCGGCGGAACATCCTCTCGCGCCGCAGCTTCGACAGCGTTCCGGTGCGTCTGCGGATGTCCGATGAGGACGCGGCGCGGTTTGCCGTGCATCGATTCGAGTTCCCCGGCGTGGACATCAAGACGCGGGAGTCGCGTCTCTACCCCTACGGTCCGCTCGCCGTGCACGCGATCGGCTACGTGAGCGCCATCAGCGAGCAGGACCTCGCCCACATCGACCGTGCGGCCTACTCCGGCACCGCGCTCATCGGCAAGCTCGGCGTCGAGGCCGCCTACGAGAAGGAGCTGCACGGCACGAACGGGTATCGGGAGATCCTCGTGAACGCCGAGGGCCGCTCGGTCGACAAGCTGGGCGCGCTCACGCTGCAGCTGAAAACGCAGGCCCCGGTCGCCGGAGACGACCTCGTGCTCGCGCTCGACCTGAAGACACAGGAGGCCGCGGAGCAGGCGCTCGGCGATCGCCGCGGGGCGGTGGTCGCTCTCGACCCCCGCAACGGCGACGTGCTCGCGCTCGTGAGCCATCCGGCGTTCGATCCGAACCTGTTCGCGCACGGCATCGGCCGGGCCGAGTACGCAGCGCTCGCGGACGACCCCGACAAGCCGCTGCTCGATCGCGCGCTGCGCGGCACGTACCCCTCGGGCTCGACCATCAAGCCGGCCCTCGCGCTCGCGGCGCTCACGGACCATGCGGTCGATCCGAACCACAAGGTGTTCTGCGACGGAGTGTTCCACCTGCCGGGCAGCCGTCACCTGTTCCGGTCGGACAAGGACGATCCGCGCGGCTGGATCGCCCTCTCCGAGGCGATCTCCAGATCCTCCGACGTGTACTTCTACGGGCTCGCCGCGACGCTCGGAATCGACCGCATCGCGGCCTTCCTCACCCCGCTCGGCTACGGCAGATTGACCGGCATCGACATCGGCGGGGAGAAGCCGGGCCTGCTGCCGACGCCCGCGTGGAAGCGCGAGGCGTTCAGCCGCCCGGAGGACCAGGTCTGGTTTCCCGGCGAGACGGTCAACATGGGCCTCGGCCAGGGCTATCTGCTCGTGACGCCGCTGCAGCTCGCGCATATCACCGGAATCATCGCCGAGCGGGGCCGGGACTTTCGTCCGCGGGTCGTCAAGGGCGTGCGCGACCCCGACGGGCACACGCGCTGGCTCACGCCCATCGAGGACCAGCCGATCCTCGGCGTCGCCGACGCCGACTGGTCGTTCGTGATCGAGGCCATGATCGGCACGACGCGGTGCGCGCAGTACTGCGGCACCGCTTGGGAGGCCTTCAAGGGGGCCGCCTACGCAGCGGCAGGCAAGACCGGGACCGCGCAGGTCTACACCGTGGGGCAGAACGCGACGTACAACGCGAACATCGTTCCGGAGCGCCTGCGCGATCACGCATGGTTCGTCGCCTTTGCCCCGGCCGAGGCCCCGCGCATCGCCATCGCGGTGCTGGTCGAGAACGCGGGATTCGGCGCGGACGCGGCAGCACCGCTCGCGCGCAAGGTGCTCGACGCCTATCTGCTCGGGCCGGACGGTAGGCTCAAGGCGCAATTCGCGCCGCCCGCGAGCGATGCGACCGACACCCGCGCCGCCGCGACGCGCACGGCCGATGCTCGGCCGACGGGCGCGGGTCAGGCGGCCCGATGATCCACGAGGAGCTCACGGATGCCTCGCGGGCCCGCCGCACGCTCACCGGCACCGCGCGGATGCTGCTCGCCCTGAAGCTCGACGGCCCGCTGCTCATCGGGCTCGCGCTCATCGCCGTCTACGGGCTCGTTGTGCTCTACAGCGCCTCGGGACAGAGGCTCGGCATGGTGCTGCGCCAGGTGGGGCACCTCGCGATGGGCGCGGCCGCCATGCTCGCGCTCGCCCAGGTGAACCCGAACTTCCTGCGGCGCATTTCCCCGTGGCTCTATGCGGCCGGCATCGCCCTCCTCCTCATCGTCGCCGGGATCGGCTACATCGGCAAGGGCGCCCAGCGCTGGCTCGACCTCGGAGTCTTCCGCTTCCAGCCCTCCGAGCTCATGAAGCTCGCCGTGCCAATGATGTGCGCCTGGTACCTGCGCGAGCGGCCGCTGCCGCCGAGCCTGCCGTCGCTCGCGCTGCTCGCGCTCCTCATCGTGGTGCCCGCGGGGCTCGTCGTGATGCAGCCCGATCTCGGCACCGGCACCCTGATCATGGCCGCGGGCGCGCTCGTCGTGATCCTCGCCGGCCTGCAGTTCAGGGTGATGGGGGCGCTCGCGGCCCTCGCGGCGCTCGGCGGCTGGGCCGGCTGGCACCTCCTGCACGGCTATCAGCGCGACCGCGTGCTCACCTTCATGAATCCCGAGAGCGATCCGCTCGGTGCCGGCTATCACATCATCCAGTCCACCATCGCGATCGGCTCCGGAGGGGTGTTCGGCAAGGGCTGGATGAACGGCAGCCAGGCGCAGCTCGACTTCCTGCCCGAGAGCTCGACCGATTTCATCTACGCGGTGATCGGGGAGGAGTTCGGCATGCTCGGCCAGGTCCTGCTCATCCTGCTCTACGTGTTTGTGGTCGGCCGCGCGATCTATCTTGCGACGCAGACGCAGGACACCTTCTCGAGGCTGCTCGCCGGCAGCCTCGCCGTCACGTTCTTCGCATACGTTTTCATCAACACCGGGATGGTGAGCGGACTGCTGCCCGTCGTCGGCGTGCCGCTGCCGCTCGTGAGCTACGGCGGCAGCTCCATGGTGACCCTCCTCGCCGGCTTCGGCATGCTCATGTCGCTTTACTCGCACCGCAGGCTCATCGGCTCGTAATGAGGACTCGTCCCTGGGCGGCGCTTGCCGCCTGCATCGTGGCGCTCGCGGCGGGTGTGCCCGCCGCCCGGGCGGACATCGGGCGCTTCGACCTCAGGAGGCCCGAGATCCGGCGGTTCGTGCGCGAGGTGGCGCGGCGCGACTCCTTGAGCCGCCGCCGGATCCTGCGGCTGCTCGCGCGGGCACGCCCGCAGCCGCAGATCATCGAGCGGATGAGCCGGCCCGCCGAGCGGGCGCTCGAGTGGTGGGAGTACCGCCAGATCTTCGTGACGGGCGAGCGCATCGCGGAGGGCGTCACATTCTGGCGCGACCACCGCGAGGTGCTCGAGCGCGTCGCGCGCGACCACGGCGTGCCGCCCGAGTACCTCGTCGCCATCGTCGGATGCGAGACCTTCTACGGCCGCGACACCGGCCGCGACCGCGTGCTCGACTCGCTCGCGACGCTCGCCTTCGACTACCCCCCGCGCGGGGAGTACTTCAGGCGCGAGCTCGAGCAGTTCCTGCTGCTCGTGCGCGAGGACCACCTCGATCCGCTCAGCGTGAAGGGCTCGTACTCCGGCGCGATGGGCGCGCCGCAGTTCATGCCCTCCGCGTATCGTCGCTATGCGGTCGATGAGAGCCACGATCACCACCGCGATCTGTGGAGCGACTGGGCGGACGTCTTCGCGAGCGTCGCCAACTACCTTCGCCAGAACGGCTGGCGGCCCGGCGACCCCGTCCTCGCCGACGCGAAGCTCGATCCCGAGGCCGACTTCCAGCTCGACGCCCGCGGACTCGATGTCGCAACGCTCGACGAGTTGAACGAGCATGGGGTGAGAGTCGAGCTCGCCTTGCCGGGCTCGACCCCCGCGGTGCTCATCCCGGCGGACGCTGCGGACGGCCCGGCGTACCGAGTGGGATTCGACAACTTCCTCGCGCTCATGCGCTACAACCGCAGCGCGAGCTACGCGATGGCCGTGACCGAGCTCGCGCAGAGCCTCGCAGAGCGCATGCACGCGGCGGGCGCCTCCCGTGACGCGCAACGCGCGGGCGACGCGCGCGGCCGGCGCAACGCGCGCTCCAGCGTCCCATCCGTTTGATGACGGCAAGCCGACGTGCGAGCGGGACCGTCGCGCTTCTCCTCGCGGGTGCGCTGCTGCTCGACGGGTGCGCCGAGGCGCCGCGGCGCTCGGCCCCGCTCCCTCTGCCGTCCGCGCCGCCCGTGCCGCGGCCGCGCTCCCTGTATCCGCCGCCGCCCGACATCCTCGCGATTCCCGATGCGGTGCCGCACGCGGAGCCGCGCAGCAAGTTCGGCAATCCGCCTTTCTACGATGTGCTCGGGCGTCGCTACTACGTGCTCGGCTCGGCGCTCGGCTACGACGAGCGCGGTGTCGCCTCCTGGTACGGCCCGACGTTCCACGGCGAGAATACCGCGATGGGCGAGACCTACGACATGTACGCCATGACGGCCGCGCACAAGACCCTTCCCCTGCCCTGCTACGTGCGGGTCACGAACCTGCGCAACGGGCTGAGCGTCGTGGTGCGGATCAACGACCGCGGCCCATTCGTTGCGAACCGGCTCATCGACCTCTCCTACACCGCCGCGGCCAAGCTCGACATGCTTCGCGACGGCACGGCGTTCGTCGAGGTCCAAGCCCTCGTGCCCGGTGTGCCCGCGGCCGAGCCCCTCACGCGCGCATCCGAGTCCCCGCCCCCCGCACTGTTCGTCCAGGTGGGGGCCTTTGCGAACGAGGACAACGCGTGGCGGCTCTACGCGAGGCTGCGCGCAGCGGGCTTCGCGAACGCGTTCGTGCTCGCACGCCCTGAGAATGCCCGGCTGTTCCGCGTGCGGCTCGGGCCCCTCTCCGATGTCGAGCAGTACGATGCGCTCGTCGCACGGCTTGCGAAGGTCGGGATCACCGACGCGCGGCTCGCGCTCAACTGAGCCGTCGCCACGACCGGCGATCCGTGCAGGAGGTCTCGAGCTTGGCCGAACCGCTACCCCTCTGCTACCTGAACGGCGCCTTCCTGCCGCTCCGCGAGGCGCGCATCTCCCCGCTCGATCGCGGGTTCCTCTACGCGGACGGTGTGTACGAGGTGATGCCCGTGTACGCGGGCCGGCCGTTTCGCCTCGCCGAGCACTGCGCCCGGCTCGCGCGCAGCCTCGCCGAGCTCAGAATGGAGGACCCGATGAGCGGCGCCGAGTGGCGCGCGATGATGGCGCAGCTCATCGAGCGCAACGGCGGGGGCGACCAGTACCTTTACTGGCAGGTGACGCGCGGCGCCGAGTGGGGCCGCAATCACGCGCCTTTGCCCGTCGTGCCGCGAACGATCTTCGCCTTCTGCGCGCCCCTGCCGGTCGCGCCGCCGGAGCTCCTCGAGCGGGGCCTCGCCTGCATCACGGCGCAGGACACACGCTGGGCCCGCTGCGACGTGAAGTCGGTGGCCCTGCTCGCGAACGTGCTGCTGCGCCAGCTCTCGGTGGACGCGGGCGCCGCGGAGACGATCCTGCTGCGCAACGGCGAGCTCACGGAGGCATCGGCCGCGGCTGTCCACGTCGTCGTGCACGGAGAGCTGCGTACCCCGCCCCAGACCGCGCGCGTTCTGCCGGGCACTACCCGCGGCGTGATCGAGGAGCTTGCCGAGCGGATCGGCTTGAGGCACCGGCCGGTGCGGGTGACCGAGGCGCAGCTGCGCGGCGCCGAGGAAGTGTGGCTCTCGGCGGCGACTCGGGAGCTCGCCCCCGTCACTCGCCTCGACGGCCGGCCCATCGGGACGGGAACGCCCGGGCCCGTCTGGCGGCGAATGTACGAGGAATTCCAGCGATACAAGCAGGCGCTCACCGCAGCGCCCTGGTGAGCGCCCTCCCCGCAGCGGCGGCGCCCGCGCCGCCCGCCGGAGCAAGGCTCCGCGCCCGGCGCAGACCGGGTCTATAACCACTTTGTAACCGACCGGCGG
Organism: Gammaproteobacteria bacterium; assembly: GCA_030040575.1. GTDB lineage: Bacteria > Pseudomonadota > Gammaproteobacteria > Steroidobacterales > Steroidobacteraceae > JASHUC01. The sequence goes on along the minus strand of JASHTK010000284.1, from coordinate 17,084 downwards.
CTGACGCCGCCGCGGCCCGCCGATTACGATGGTTGCTCCACGGAGTGACGCGAGGCGGCGCGGCCGCATGTCCATCACGCTCGATCAGGTGACCAAGCGCTACCAGGGCGCAACCGTCGTCAACGACGTGTCGCTCGACATCGGCGATGGGGAGTTCTTCGTGCTGCTCGGCCCGAGCGGAGGCGGCAAGACGACGCTGCTCCGCGCCGTCGCGGGCCTGACGGGGGTGGACCACGGACGCATCTCGCTTCACGGGCGGGACGTCACCCACCTCGCGGCGCGCCAGCGCGGCGTCGGGCTCGTGTTCCAGAACTACGCGCTCTTCCGCCACATGACGGTGACCGACAACATCGAGTTCGCGCTGCGCGTGCGCCGCATGCGAGCGGCCGCGCGACGCGCGCGGCGCCGGGAGCTGCTGCGCCTGGTCTCCCTCGAGGGACTCGACGACCGGCTGCCCGCGCAGCTCTCCGGAGGCCAGCAGCAGCGCGTGGCGGTCGCTCGCGCGCTCGCGCACAAGCCGGAGGTGCTGCTGCTCGATGAGCCCTTCGGCGCGCTCGACGCGAAGATCCGCGAGGAGCTGCGCCGCACCATCCGCCAGGTCCAGCGCGAGCTCGGGATCACGACGATGCTCGTCACGCACGACCAGGAGGAAGCCTTCGCGCTCGCCGACCGGATCGGCATCATGAACCTCGGCCGCCTGCTCGAGGTGGGCCGGCCCGACGACCTGTACGCGAGGCCCGCCACGCGCTTCGTCGCGACCTTTCTCGGAGCGGCGAACCTGCTGCTCGCGCGCCAGAGCTCGCGCGGCCTGAGCTTCGGGTCCGAGCCCGTCTCGGTGCCCCACGTCGAGGCGACGGCGCACGTCCGCGAGCACGAGGTCGTCGCGGTGCTGCGTCCCGAGGAGATCGAGGTGGCTCCGAGCCGCGAGGCGCTGAAGACCACGTTCATCGCCGAGGGCGTGGTCGATGAGATCCTCTTCAGCGGCGCGCTCGAGAGGCTGCGCGTGCGGCTCGGGGACGGCGCGGCGGGCGCCCACGTCGTGCGCTCGGAGAGCAGCGCGGACGAGCCGTTCCTCGAGGTCACCCGCGCCCAGCACGAGCAGCGCGTGTTCCCGCTCGCGCAGGGCCAGGCGGTGACGCTCGGCGTGCGCCGCCTGCACGTGCTGCCGACGCCGCTCTCGAGCTTCACGGTCTGCGCGCCGACCGAGGAGCTCGCCCGGCGGCTCGCCGGCCATGCTCTGCTCACCGAGCTCGCGACGCGCATGAAGACGCGCATCGCCGTCCAAGTCGAGCCTTCGCTCGAGACGGCGGAAGGGGATGCCGGCGTCGGCTTCGGGGGGGCCACCGTGATCGCCTCCCGGGCCGGCGCGGCGCGGTCGGTCGAGTGGCTGCTGCGACGGGGCGCCGAGGAGGTGCTCGTCCTGCCGGAGAACGCCCCTTCGCCGCGGAGAGTGCTCATCCACTGGAGCGACGAGTCGGCGCGCCGGGCGACTCTCGCGGTGTCGGCGAGCCTGCTGCGCCACGTCTCGGCCGAGGCGGTCTACATCGGCATCCTGCCGCAGAGCGGGTCGCTCGGCGCGCAGCGACCGCTCGGCATGCGCGCGCTGCTCGACGCGCGCTCGGAGGCGCAGGCCGTCCACGGGCTCGACATGCGGACCGAGCTGCGCTTCGGGGACGTCGCGCGGGAGCTCGCGCTGCGCCTCGCCGAGTCGCCTCAGCAGCTGCTCATTCTCGGCATCACGGACCTGACCGAGCTCGACGGGCGGTTTGCCTCCCTGCTCGAGGAGCCCCGCTGGCCGCTGCTCGTCGTGTATCAGCCGGCCGAGCGCCCGCGCGCCGCCGAGCCCGCGCGCGCCGCGGCCGATCTCGTCAGGATCGCCTGAGTGCCCGCCGAGCGCTTCCGTCAGCCCAGCGTTCTGCCGGGTTTCGGCCTGACGTTCGGCTTCACGACCTTCTTCCTGAGCGCGCTCGTGCTGCTCCCGCTCGCCGCCCTCGCGCTCATGGCGGGCTCGATGCACTGGTCCGACTTCGTGCGGGTGGTGCTGAGTGCGCGGGCCCTCGGCTCCTACCGACTCTCCTTCGGCGCCTCCTTCCTTGCGGCGACCACCAATCTCGCATTCGGGTTCGTGATCGCCTGGACGCTCGTGCGCTACCAGTTTCCGGGCCGCAAGGCCGTCGATGCGCTCATCGACATGCCGTTCGCGCTGCCGACCGCGGTTTCCGGCATCGCGCTCACCTCGGTCTTCGCCGCGAACGGCTGGATCGGCCGCTACCTCGCCGCCTTCGGCATCCAGGTCGCCTACACCTGGATCGGCGTGACGGTCGCGCTCACCCTGATCGGCATGCCGTTCATGGTCCGCACGCTGCAGCCCGCGATCGCCGAGGTGCAGCGCGACCTTGAGGATGCCGCCGAGACGCTCGGCGCCGGGCGGCTCTACGTCTTCCGGCGCATCGTGCTGCCGACGGTGCTCCCCGCGATGCTCACCGGGTTCACGCTCGCCTTCGCCCGCGCCGTCGGCGAGTACGGCTCGGTCATCTTCATCGCGGGCAACCTGCCGATGAAGACCGAGATCACGCCCCTGCTCATCGTGATCCACCTGCAGGAGTTCGACTACCGCGGCGCGGCGGCGCTCGGATCGGTGATGCTCGTCATCTCCTTCGTCGTGCTGCTCACCATCAATCTCATCCACTCCTGGGGCCGGCGGCGCCTGGTCGCCACGGCGCACTGATGGCGCTCGGGGTTCGGCTCGCGGCCCGCGAGGAGCTCGCCACCCGGCCGGGGCGGGATACCCTGCTCACGGTCGGTCTGCGCTGGCTGCTCATCGCGGTCTCGCTCGCGTTTCTCGCGGCCCTGCTCCTCGCCCCGCTCGCGACGGTGTTCGTCACGGCCTTCAGCCACGGTCTCGGCGCCTATCTCGACACCTTCGACGATCCGGATACCCGCTCGGCCATCCGGCTCACGCTCGTGAGCGCGGCGGTGGTCGTCCCGCTCAACACGCTCTTCGGGCTCGCGGCGTCCTGGTGCATCGCGAAGTTCGAATTCCGCGGCAAGAGCTTCCTCCTCACCCTCATCGACCTGCCGCTCGCAGTCTCCCCGGTGATCTCCGGCATGCTGTTCGTGCTGCTGTTTGGGCTCCAGGGCTGGTTCGGGCACTGGCTGCAGGATCACAATATCAGCATCATCTTCGCCCTGCCGGGCATCATCATCGCGGAGATGTTCGTGACCTTTCCGTACGTCGCGCGCGAGCTGATCCCGCTGATGCAGCAGCTCGGCAACGATGAGGAGGAAGCCGCCATCACGATGGGAGCCGGCGCCTGGATGACCTTCTTCCGCGTGACCCTGCCCAAGGTGCGCTGGGGGCTCATCTACGGGGTCATCCTCTGCAACGCCCGGGCGATGGGGGAGTTCGGCGCCGTCTCGGTGGTATCGGGCCACATCCGCGGACTCACCGATACGATGCCGCTTCACATCGAGATCCTGTATAACGAGTACAACTTCGTCGGCGCATTCGCGGTGGCCTCCCTCCTCACGCTGCTTGCCGTCCTGACGCTCGTCATCAAGACCTCGGTCGAGCGGACGGGGTACAAGCGCCGCTGACCCATCGGTAAGATGCTGGACACGCTCACCCGGCTCACGACGACGCTCCGCTTCGATCCGGCGAAGACCTCCCTCACCTGGTGGCTCGCCGTGAGCCAGGTGACCGTGGTGCTGCTCGTCGCGGGCGGCGTCTCCTTCTACGCGATCGGACGGCTGCACGACCTCGCAGACGAGCGCGGCAAGTCGCGCGTGGAGCTCGCAGGCGCCATGGCGAGGGAGGACCTGCGGCGCATGAGCGAGGATGCGCTCACCCAGGCGCGGGTGCTCGCCGACCGGCCGACCCTCGAGCGGCTGCTCGCCGACAATCACCCGGAGCAGACGGCCCTGTTCCTGCGGCGTTTCTGCGAGGCCGACATCACGATCGATGCCTGCGCGGTGTTCGACGCCGGCAAGCTCATCGCCGAGGCCGGAGCGCCCGTTCCCTGGATCGATGTGGCCGCGGCCAACACCGAGCAGGGCGCGAGCTTTCTCGCGCTTCCGGCCCAGGCGTCCGCACCGATGCTCGGCGCCGCCGCGACGCTCACGGCACGACCCACCGCCAAGGTGCTCATCGTGCGGCTGCTGAACGACAAGCTCGCCGCAACCCTCACCCGCCAGGTCGGACTGTCCGTGCAGCTCGTCAACTACCGGACGTTCGCCTCGGCGCCGGTCGATGCGCTCACGGCGCTGCACACGGCGGGACTTGCGGACGGCAATTCGGCGGTGCAGCGGATCAACTCGCTCGATCTGTACGCCGCGAGCTTCCCCGTCTTCGCCTCGACGGGCGAGGCCATCGCGCTCATCGAGGTGCAGCTGCCGGCCGAGGAGATCGACAGCTCCGCGCGGCGCCTCATCCGCCACCTGCTCGTCACGGCGCTGATCCTCGCGGTCCTCGCGGTGCTCGCGGGAGTCATCCTCGGGCAGTACGTCACGGGCCCCGTCCAGGCGCTCACCGCCGCCGCCGTGCGGCTCGGCGCGGGGGATTTCTCCACCTCCATTCCGAGCGGGGGCGCAGCGGAGGTCGGGGCGCTCGCGCGGACGATGGAGGACATGCGCCGCAACCTGGTCGATCTCACCGGCACGCTGCGCCGGCGCGAGGCGGAGGCGCAAGCCGTGCTCGCCGGAATCGTCGAGGGAGTGTACGCGGTCGACAAGAACCGCACGATCCGCTACCTCAATCCGCAGGCCGCGCGGCTGCTCAAGGTGGACCCCGCGCAGGCCGTCGGCCGCTTCTGTGGAGACCTGCTGCGCCCGCGCGCCGAGGCGGGAGTGCGTCCCTGCGAGAGCCGCTGTCCGATCCTGCAGGCGCGGGTCGAGGGGACCGCCCGCGCCGTCGAGCACCTGCAAACCGGCGAGCGCGACTCGCGCACGGCGCTCATCACGAGCTCGAGCCTCGTCGATGGGCTGCAGGTGCAGGTGATCCGCGATGAGACCGAGCTCGAGGCGGTGCGCCGCGCGCGGGACTCCGTGCTCGCCAATATCTCGCACGAGTTCCGCACGCCGCTCGCCGCCCAGCTCGCCTCCATCGAGCTGCTGCGCGATGGCATGGCCTCGATGAGCGCCGCCGAGCGCGCCGATCTGGTGCTCTCGCTCGAGCGCGGGACGCTGCGCCTCACCCGCCTCATCGACAACCTGCTCGAAAGTGTGCGCATCGAGTCCGGCCAGCTCGGCATCCGCCGGCAAAGCGTCGAGCTCGCCGAGGTGGTCGAGGATGCGACGGCGCTCATCGGCTCGCTCCTGAAGCTGCGCCGCCAGAGCCTCGAGGTGAGCCTGCCGCGCGAGCTGCCGCTCGTGAGCGGCGACAAGACGCGCCTCACGCAGGTGTTCGTGAACCTGCTCGCGAACGCCAACAAGTTCGCCCCGGAGGGAAGCGTCCTCAGGATCGGAGCGGCGTGCGGCGCGGACACGCTCACGACCTGGGTGGAGGACGAGGGCCCGGGCGTGCTGGAGGGCGAGGGCAACGCCATCTTCGAGCGCTTCCGCCGGGGTGCCGAGGAGGAGCCCGAGCCCGGAGGACTCGGACTTGGGCTGTGGATCGTCAAGTCGATCGTCGATCGCCACGGGGGCACCGTCACGGTGACGCGAACTGCCGAGGACCGCACGCGATTCAGCATCACTCTGCCCCAGGAAGGTCACGCATGAAGGTTCTGATCGTGGACGACGACCGCGACCTGCGCGAGCTCATCGGCTTTGCGCTCACCCAGGCGGGCTTCCTCGTCGTCAAGGCCGCGGACGGCCCGAGCGCCGTGCGCATATTCGATGCGGAGGCCCCGGACGTCGTCGTGCTCGACATCAACATGCCGGGCGCGAGCGGATTCCAGGTCTGCGAGGCGATTCGCGCGCGCTCGAGCGTTCCGGTCATGATGCTCACGGTGCGCAGCGAGGAGGAGGATCTCATCAAGGCGCTCGAGCTCGGCGCGGACGACTACCTCACCAAGCCGTTCAGCCCGAAGACCCTGCTCGCACGGCTGAAGGCGCTGCTGCGGCGCGCCGGGATGGAGAGCGCGGCGGCGCCGCTCGCGGCCGGACGCATCACGCTCAACATCGAGGAGCACACGGCGCAGATCGGCGGTGGTGCCCCGATCCGGCTCACCAAGCTCGAGCTGCGGCTGCTGCAGATGCTGCTCACCAACTCCGGGCGCACCGTGAGCTCGGATCGCCTGCTCGTCCACATCTGGGGGCACCGCAACTCGGGCGATCGGCAGCTGCTGAAGCAGCTCGTGCACCGGCTGCGGCAGAAGATCGAGACCGATCCGGCGATCCCCCATTACCTGCAGACCGCGGCGGGCGCCGGCTACAAGCTCGTCGTCGATTAGCGCTCCGCTCGAGCGCCACGCGCGGCGCAGTCGCGGGGCCTTCGGCCCGCCTCACTGGCTGGTGATCCGATCGAACACGCCCCCGTCGGAGAAGTGCTCCTTCTGCGCGCTCGCCCAACCGCCAAAGTCGGCGATGGTCGCGAGAGTGAGCCGCGGGAAGGCGTGCGCGTAGCGCGCCGCCACCTGCGGATCGCGCGGCCGGTAGTCGTGGCGCGCGATGATCTCCTGCCCCTCCGGGCTGTAGAGATACTGCAGGTACGCCTCGGCGACCGCACGGGTCCCGTGGCGCAGGACGACCTCGTCCACCCAGGCGACGCAGGGCTCCGCGAGGATGCTCACCGTGGGCACGACGATCTGCAGCTCGCCCGCGCCCATCTCCCGCATCGCGAGGAAGGCCTCGTTCTCCCACGCGAGCAGGACATCGCCGATCCCGCGCTGCGCGAACGTCGTGGTGGCGCCGCGCGCCCCGGTGTCGAGGATCGGCACATGCTTGTAGAGGCGGGTCACGAACTCGAGCGCGGTCGCGTCGCTTCCCCCCGGCTGTCGCAGCGCCCACGCCCAGGCGGCGAGATAGTTCCAGCGAGCCCCGCCCGAGGTCTTCGGGTTCGGCGTGATCACCGCCACGCCGGGCTTGAGCAGGTCGCCCCAGTCGCGAATGGCCTTCGGATTGCCCCGCCGCACCAGCAACACGATGGTCGAGGTGTACGGAGCGCTGTCATCGGGCAGGCGGCTCTGCCAATTGAGGGGCAGCAGCTTGCCCTGAGTCGCGATGGCATCGATGTCGCCCGCGAGCGCGAGCGTCACCACATCGCCCGGCAGCCCGTTGATCTCGGACTGAGCCTGCGTGCCCGAGCCCCCGTGCGATTGCAGGACGCTCACGATCTGCCCGGTCTCGGCTCGCCAGTAGCGCGCGAACGCCGGGTTGTACTCCCCGTAGAGCTCGCGGGTGGGATCGTACGAGACATTGAGGAGCGTCACGCGCCTCGCCGCCTGCGCGAGGGGCGCGGCGAGCGGGCCGCAGGCCGCTCCCGCCGCGGCGCGCACGGCAAGCCCGTTGAGACCGGCGAGGAAGCGGCGGCGGTGGACGCTGAAGCCCATGCGCTCGAGTCTAGCCGATCCGCGGCGGGCGGGCCGGTCAGGCGAGGCGCAGCGCCTCGAGCAAGTGCGGCTCGAGGCCGCGCGTCGCCGCCTCGATCGACATCGCTCCCGCGAGCGCCGCGAGCTGCGTCATCTCGAGTCCCGGCCAGCCGCAAGGATCGATCCGCCCGAAGGGCTCGAGATCCATGCTGACGTTGAGGGCAAGGCCGTGGTAGCTCGCGCCGCGCCGGATGCGCAGCCCGAGGCTCGCGAGCTTGCGTCCCCCCACGTAGACGCCCGGCGCATCCCGCCGCGCGTGCGCGAGGATGCCGAGCTCGGCCGCGTAGCCGATCACCGCGCGCTCGAGCGCGCTGACGAGGTCGCGCACGCCCCAGCCGCCGCGGCGCAGATCGAGGAGCGGATAGACGACGAGCTGTCCGGGTCCGTGATAGGTCACCTGCCCGCCGCGGTCCGTTTGCACGACGGGAATCGCGCCCGGCGCGAGCACGTGTTCGCGCCGGGCGGCCATTCCGAGCGTGAACACCGGACGGTGCTCGAGGAGCCAGAGTTCGTCGGGCGTCGCCGCGTCGCGCTCGTCGGTGAAGCGCTGCATCGCCCGCCAGGTCGGCTCGTAGTCCACGAGCCCGAGCCTGCGCACGACCGGCGCGCAGGCAGATCGCCTCGCCGGGGCGCCGGCCGGCGCGCAGTCCGCGCGGGCGGGCTTCTCAGCGCGCTGCGGCGAGCGCGCGGTTATCGAGTCCGGCATTGTTGCGGTCGAGCGCCCGCTCGGCGCGGTAACTCGAGCGCACGAGCGGGCCGGAGACACACTCGAGAAAGCCCCGCTCGAGCGCCCAATCGCGGTAGCGATCGAACTCGGCGGGCGTCACGTATCGCTCCACGGGAAGATGGCGCGCGGTCGGCCGCAGGTACTGCCCGAGCGTCAGGAGATCGACCTGTGCGTCGCGCAGATCCGCCAGGGTCGAGGCGATCTCCGCGTCGGTCTCCCCGAGCCCGAGCATGAGGCTCGTCTTGGTGAGCACACTCGAGCGGTGGCGCTTGGCATGCGCGAGCACGCGCAGGGTCTGCTCGTAGCCGGCCCGCGGGTCGCGCACCGGATGCGTCAGGCGCCGCACGGTCTCGAGGTTCTGCGCGAACACCTCGATCCCCGAGTCCACGACCGTCTCCACGTCGGCGAGCGCGCCCTGGAAGTCCGGTGTCAGCGCCTCGACCGCCGTCCCCGGATTGCGCTGCCGGACGGCGCGCACGCACGCGGCGTAGTGACCCGCGCCGCCGTCCGGTAGATCGTCGCGGTCGACCGAGGTCAGCACCACGTATTTGAGCCGCATGAGCTCGATCGTGCGCGCGACGCGAGCGGGCTCGTCCGGATCGAGCCACCCGCGGGGGTTACCGGTATCGACCGAGCAGAACCGGCAGGCTCGCGTGCAGACCGCGCCCATCAGCATGAGGGTCGCCGTGCCCGCATTCCAGCATTCGCCGATGTTCGGGCATTTCGCCTCCTCGCACACGGTCGCGAGCCGGTGCGCGTGAACGGCGGCGCCGACGGCCCCGAAGCCCGCACCGGAGGGTGCCCGGACCCGCAGCCAGGGCGGCTTCGGCGTCGCGCCCGGGCCCGGACCGGGGCTCGGGGCTGCGCCGCGAGACTTGATGCCGTCGCGAATCGCCGTGAAACCCTGGGGCGTGACGTACTTCTCGCCGCTCCGGGCCTCCGCGGGACCCTGCGGCGGCCCCGCTCGGTCGTTCGCGATCGGTTTGCGCTCGAGCTCGGACATGTGCTCATTGTACCGCAGGGGGCCTCCCGGACCGCCGGCTGCGCGGTCGCCCGCTCGCGGGGCGCCGGCCCCCGGAGTCCCTCGCTCGCTCGACCCCGAGCGCGGCGAGCCGCGGAATCGCGGCTCGGGCGAGCGTGAAGTAGCGCGGATCTTTCTCGACGCCGATGCTCGCGTACCCGAGCGACTCGGCGGCGGCGAGCGTCGCGCCCGACCCCGCGAAGGGATCGAGAATCACGCCGTCCCCGAGCGGCAGGCTGCCGCGCACGAGGGCGCGCAGGAAGCGCTGCGGCTTGAGGCTCGGATGCGGCGCGAGCGCCCGCTCGGACCGGCGCGTCGGGGCCGATCGGATCACATCGCCGAAGGGCTGGTCCTCTCGCGGTCGTCTGAAGCCTCCCGTCCTCCAGCGCCGCAGGTTGTCCTGCGCGCGCCCCTGCAGGCGCTTGCGAAAGAGCAGCCAAGGCTCCCACATCGAGCGCGGCATCACGCTCACGCCGGGGAACTCCAGGTGCGCCGCCTTGGGACGATCGCCGCCGCGCATCGTCGTCACGAGCCGGACGATCTCGCCCCGGCGCTCGAGCCCGGCACGAGCGAGCGCGCCCGCGACGATGAACGAGACGAGCGGGTGGCTCGCCACGACGACGTTGGCGCCCGGGACGAGCGCGGGCAGCAGCGCGCTGCCCCATTCAAAGAAGAATCGATCGAGCGCGGCGAGGTCGCCCGCCGTGAGCACCGTGAAGCGGGGAAGCGGCGCACGCTCGACGCCGTCGAACGCGGGCGGGATGCGCCAGAGGCCGCCGCGCCGCGCCCGGAGCTTGCGCTGCTGCTCGGCAGAGTACTCGGTGAGGCCGTAGGGCGGGTCGGTCACGACCGCGTGGATGGTCGAGGCCGCGCGGCGGCGCAGCCATGCGAGGCAGTCGCCCTGGTGCAGGACCGCGCGGCCGTAGGCGAACGAGGGCGAGCGGCTCGACTCATCGATCGCGGCGCGCGACATCCCCGGCACCCTATGCCGTCGCCGCCGGCGGCGCCCCGCGGCGCAGCCGCGCGTCGAGCTCGGTGAGCCGCTCCGGCGAGCCGATGTCGATCCAGCTCCCGCGGTAGAGCTCGCCGCGCAGCCGCCGAGCCTCGAGGGCCCGCCGCAGCAGCGGCAGCAGCGGGAAGCGCCCGGGCCGGCAGCCGGAGAAGAACTCGGGGCGATAGATCCCGATGCCGGAGTAGGTGTAGCGGTCGGCGTCGGCGCGAATCACCGAATCGGCTGCGAGCCCGAAGTCGCCGCGCGGATGATGAGGCGGATTCGGCACGAGCACGATCCGCGCGTCCGCCTCGACGCCGAGCGTGAGGCTCTCGAAGGCGAAGTCCGTCCAGACATCCGCGTTGACGACGAGGAACGGGTCCGGGCCGAGGAGGGGCAGCGCGTGGAAGATGCCCCCGCCGGTCTCGAGCGCCACCGGTCCCTCGTCGCTGTACACGATGTGCACGCCATACTCCTCGCCGGTACCGAGCGCGTCGCGAATCCGCGCGCCGAGCCACGCGACGTTGATCACCACGTCCCGGATGCCGGCGCGAGCGAGCGCCGCGAGCGCATGGCCGATCAGCGGCCGGCCGCCGGCCTCGAGCAGCGGCTTCGGCACCGCATCGGTGAGCGGCCTCATTCGCTCGCCGCGGCCGGCCGCGAGCAGCATGGCCCTCATGCGCCCGGCCTCACGGGTGCACCCTCCTCCGCGCGCGCATTGGCGCGCGGCAGCGCAGGCGCGGCGCGGCGCTCGAGGAAGTCCCCGAGCTCGGCGAGCTCGGGATAGCGGGCGCACGTGTCGAGCAGGTAGCGCAGCGTCAGGGGCAGGTCCTGCAGATAGCCTCGCTTGCCGTCGCGGTACCACAGCCGGGCGAAGATGCCGAGCACCTTCAGGTGGCGCTGCACTCCGATGAGATCGACCCACCGCGTGAGCTGCGCCTCGCCGGCTCCCGCCTCGGCGCCGCGCGCGAGAAGCCGCGCGCGGTAGGCCCTGAGCCACCCGAGGATGCGCTCCCTCGGCCAGGCGATGTAGCAGTCCTTCAGGAGCGAGGCGAGGTCGTAGCCGATCGGGCCGCGCAGGGCGTCCTGGAAGTCGAGCACGCCGGGATTGCCCCGCTCGACCACCATCAGATTGCGGGAGTGATAATCGCGGTGCACGAAGACCTGCGGCTGCGCGAGCGCCTCGCGGATCAGCAGCTCGAAGCTCCGGCCGAGCAGCTCCCGCTCCTCGCCGGCGAGCTCGATCCGCAGGTGCCGGGCGCAGAACCACTCCGGCATCAGCGTCATCTCGCGCAGCAGCGCCTCGCGGTCGTAGGGGGGCAGAGCCCGCGCCGCCTCCCGGCCCCGCGCCTGGATCTGCGCGAGCGTGTCGAGCGCATCGGCATAGAGCGACTCGGGGTCGCCGCCCTCCGCGAGGCGGGAGAGGTACGGGGTTGCTCCGAGATCCTCGAGGAGCAGCAGCCCGCGGGGCGCGTCCGACTCGTGAACGTGCGGGACGTGGACACCGAGGGCCTCGAGCATTCCGCTCACCTGCAGATACGGGCGCACGTCCTCGCGCTCGGGCGGAGCGTCCATGACGATGAGCGTCCCGCCGCGGTGGAAGACGCGAAAGTAGCGGCGGAAGCTCGCATCGCTCGAGGCCGGCGCGATGCGCTCGACATCGAGCCGCACATCGCGGGCGAGCCAATCGAGAACCAGCGCGAGGCGCGCGTCGGCGTCGGACATGGACTTTTACAATGCGGCGAAGCTTCGAGCGCGGAATGGCGGCAGCGTGCCATTATAATGCCAAGTCGCATGCTGCCTCCGCGCCCATTGCCGCCGCTGTGCCGGCCGTCACGCCCGCGGCAGGGGTATCGGCTCGCGCTCTCGATGCTCGCGGCAGCGACGCTCTGCGGCATCGCACAGGCCGACGGACTGCTCTGCCCCTCCGATGTCCGCAGCGAGCAGGGTCCGTTCGCGCGGGAAACCAAGCCCAATCTCGACGCCGGGCTCGACCTCACCAGTGATCGGGCCACCCTCGATGCGAACGGCAATGCGGATCTCGAGGGCAACGTCGTCGCGCATCAGGGCGACCGCGAGGTGCTCTCGAACGACGCGCAGTACGACCGCGCGACGAACGCCCTCACCGTCAAGGGCTCGGTCACGTACCAGGACCCGATCGTGCGGCTGAGCGGCAGCGACGGGAAGTACTCCCCGTCCACGGGCGCCGAGGTGCAGTCGGCCCAATTCGAGCTGCGGCAGCGCAACGGGCACGGCTCGGCGAAGCTTCTCAACCTGACGCCTCAGGGCATCCTCGATCTGAAGGGCGTCATGTTCACCACCTGCCGCATGACCGACCGATCCTGGCAGCTGCGCGCGCGGACCTTGCGGCTCGACACCAACCGCCAGGTCGGGACGAGCCGCGACACGCGCATCGACTTCGAGGGGATCCCCGTCCTTTATCTGCCGTGGCTCTCCTTTCCGCTCAGCGGCGAGCGCAAGAGCGGCTTTCTCTTCCCGAGCGCAGGCAACAACTCGAACAGCGGCTTCGAGCTCGAGGTGCCCTACTACTGGAACATCGCGCCGAACGCGGATCTCACCTTCTCCCCGATGTACTACTCCCGCCGGGGCATCGATCTGGCCGGAGACGCGCGCTTTCTCACCGCTACGCAGGACGGGGAGGTGCAGTGGCATTTCCTGCCGGACGATCAGCGCTTCGAGTCCGAGGAGGCGAGTCTCATCGCCGAGGCCGCCGCGGCCGGCCTGCCCGCAGGGGAGATCGGCAGCTCCGACCGCAGCTTCGTCACCGTCCACGACGTAGCGGAGCTGCCTGACAACCTGCGCGTGCTCCTCGATGCGGCGAACGTGAGCGATCCGCTCTACTTCCAGGACTTCGGCACGGGCCCCGAGACGACGAGCACGGCGTTCCTCGAGCGGCTCGCCGAGGTGACCTATCGCGATGCGTCCTGGAGCCTCGGCGCCGAGGCCCAGCAGTACCAGCCCGTCGCCGTGCAGCTGCCCGTCCCGGCCCAGTACCTGCCCGATGAGTACCGTCCCTACGAGCGCGCGCCGTGGATCTGGGCGGACGGGGACTTCGGGTGGGGACCATCACAGATGCTCCGCTACGGCTTCGACTCGCAGCTCGTGGACTTCACCCGTGCGGTGGGGATCACCGGCTGGCGTCTCGATCTCGCGCCGCACGTTGGGCTCGATGTAGAGGATCCCGGCTACTTCATCCGCACGAGCCTCTCCTGGCGCTACACGCAGTACGAGCTCGACAACGTCCTGCCGGACGCCGATCGGTCTCCCTCGCGCTCCCTGCCGATCACGAGCTTCGATACCGGCTTGAGGTTCGACCGGCTGATCGGGGCCGAGGAGGAGCGGACGCTCACGCTCGAGCCCCGCGTCCTCTACCTCTACGTCCCCTATCGCAACCAGGATCAGCTGCCACTGTTCGACACGGCGCTCCCGGATCTGAATCTGGTCGAGCTGTTCAACACCAATCGCTACGTGGGCGATGACCGCATCAGCGATGCCGATCAGGTGACCGCAGGACTCACGAGCCGGCTGTTCGATACGGAGAGCGGACAGCAATACCTCAGCGCGACGCTCGGGCAGGCGTACTACATCGAGACCCCGCGCGTCGCGCTGCCGGGCGAGAACCTCGACGGGCGGGACGACTCCGACCTCGTCGGGGAGTTCGTGGTGAGCGCCTACCAGAACTGGAACGTCGATCTGAACCTCGATTGGGACCCGGCCGAGTCGCAGGAGGAGCGCACCTTCGTGCAGCTGCAGTACAAGCCCGAGGCGGAGTCCGTCATCAACGTCGCCTACCGCTATCAGCGCGACGTCGTGATGCCGTCGGCCCTCGCAACGCCGGGCGAGTTGCCGACCGCCCTCGGCGCGCCGAGCGCGAGCTTCACCGAGGACCAAAGCCTCAACCAGACCGAAGTGTCGGGCGCATGGCCGATCGCCCGCAACTGGCACCTGCTCGCGCGCTGGGTGTACGACCTCGATGCGCACGAGGGCCTCGACCGGCTGCTCGGCTTCGAGTATCGCGCCTGCTGCTGGCGCGTTCGCTTCCTCGCCCGGCGCTACCTCGTGAACGGCACGGGCCAGCAGGACACGGCATTCATGTTCCAGCTGCAACTGAGCGGGCTCGCCGGAGTCGGACCGGCGACCGACGCTTTCCTCGGAACCGCGATTCGGGGATACTCGCCTCCTTCGCTCAATCGCTGAGACCTATGGACACGACCGCCCGCCGACCCTCGGCATCGCCCGCTCGCCATCGCCCCGCGGCGCGCCATGCGCTCGCCGGCGCGCTCCTCCCGCTCATCGCCGCGGCGGGCGTCGCACACGCGCAGACCCGCGACCTCGCCACCCAGGGCATTCCCCTCGATCGGATCGCCGCGATCGTGAACGACGGGGTGGTGCTCATGAGCGAGGTCGACAACGAGCTCACGCTGGTCACCGGGCGGCTGAAGGACGAGAAAGCCGAGCTGCCGCCGGAGAACGTGCTGCGCCGGCAGGTGCTCGACCAGCTCATCTTCCAGGAGCTCGAGATGCAGGAGGCGAACCACGACGGCATCAAGATTCCCGATGAGGCGCTCAACAACGCGCTGCAGGAGATCGCTCAGCGCAACAACCTCACGCTGTCGCAGCTCCCCGATGCGCTCGCGCAGCAGGGCGTCGATTACACCTCCTATCGCGACGCCATCCGCCGCCAGCTCGTCTTTGAGCTGCTGCGCAGGCGGGATGTCCTGCAGCACATCAACGTCACCTCGCGCGAGATCGACCGGTACCTCGCGCGCGAGGCGCAGCATCCCTCGGATACGAGCGAGTACAACCTCTCCCACATCCTGATCGCGGTCCCGGAGAACGCGACGGCCGACGAGCTCGAGCAGGCCGAGCAGCGGGCCGCGGAGGTCTATCAGCGCGCGCGGTCCGGCGAGGACTTCGGCAAGCTCGCCATCGCGTACTCGAACAGCGATACGGCGCTGCAGGGCGGCGCGCTCGGCTGGCGCAAGGGCACGGAGCTGCCGACGTTTCTCTCGGATGCCATCTTGCAGATGAAGCCCGGCGCGGTGAGCGCGCCCATCCGGGCTCCGAACGGATACAACATCGTCAAGCTCAACAATGTGCGCGACACCGGCGAGCGGGTGGTGGTCGATGAGGTGCACGTGCGGCGCATCCTCATGCGGACCAACGACCTGCAGGACGATGCGACCGTGAAGCAAAAGCTCGAGCAGCTGCGCGAGCGGATCCTGCGCGGTGAGGATTTCTCGGGACTCGCGCAGGTGAACTCCCAGGATCCCGGCTCGGCGGGCAGCGGTGGCGATCTCGGCTGGGCGAGCCCCGATGTGTTCGACCCGGAGTTCAAGCGCGAGGTGGAGACCCTCCCGCTCGGTGAGCTGAGCGAGCCGTTCCACTCCCAGTACGGCTGGCAGATCGCCGAGGTGCTCGGCCGGCGGCGCGTGGACAGCACCGATGAGCTCAAGCGCGAGCATGCGGCCGACGACATCCGCGCGAGCAAGGCCGATGAGGAGACCGAGCTCTGGCTGCAGCGCATGCGAGACGAGGCCTACATCGAATACAAGATGTAGCGGTGCGCCGCCTCCCCCGTATCCCCCGCATCGCCCTCACCTCCGGCGAGCCGGCCGGAATCGGTCCTGATTTGTGCCTGTCGGTCGCTCAGAGAGAGCTGCCGTGCGAGATCGTCTGCCTCGCCGACTCGAGCCTGCTGCGCGAGCGGGCGCGCCTGCTCGGGGTGGAGAGCGTCGCGCTCAGAGCCTACGCGCCGGCCGAGCGCCGCGCGCACGCGCCCGGATCCCTCGCGGTGCTCGACTGCCCGCTCGCGGTCCCGAGCGAGCCGGGTCGGCTCGACGCGCGCAATGCCCGCGCCGTCCTCGAGATGTTGAACCGGGCCGCGGACGGCTGCCTCGCGGGCGAGTTCGACGCGATGGTGACGGCGCCGGTGCAGAAGAGCTGTATGCTCGATGCCGGCCTCGGCTTCTGCGGCCACACGGAGTACCTCGCCGAGCGGACGGCCGCGCCGCGCCCCGTCATGATGCTCGCCGCCGGTCCGTTCCGTGTGGCGCTCGCGACCACGCACGTGCCGCTCGCGGCCGTGAGCGGCGCGCTCAGCGTGGAGGGGCTCTCCGAGGTGCTCGAGATCCTCGACCGTGATTTGAGGCGCTGGTGGCGCCTGCCCCGACCTCGGATCGCGGTGTGCGGACTCAACCCTCATGCCGGAGAAGGCGGGCACTTGGGGCAGGAGGAGATCCGCATCATCGCGCCCGCCATCGCGAGCGCGCAGGCTCGCGGCATCCGGGCCGAGGGCCCGATGCCCGCCGATACGGTCTTCGTTCCGCAGCGTCTCGAGCGGTTCGATGCCGTGCTCGCGATGTATCACGACCAGGGACTGCCGGTCATCAAGCACGCCTGCTTCGCGAGCGCGGTCAACGTGACGCTGGGACTGCCGATCGTGCGCACCTCCGTGGACCACGGCACCGCGCTCGACCTCGCCGGCACCGGCCGCGCGGACGCCGGGAGCCTGCTCGCCGCGGTCGCGCTGGCCGCTCAAATGGCCGCCGCCTGATCCGCGCCGTGCCGCGCTCGCGCAAGCGCTTCGGCCAGCACTTCCTGCATGATCCTGCGGTGATCGAGCGGATCGTCCGCGCGCTCGATCCGCGCAGCGGCGACCACCTGGTCGAGATCGGCCCGGGCCGCGGCGCCCTCACGCGCAGGATTCTCGAGCAGGATCTCGCGACGCTCGACGCCATCGAGATCGATCGGGACCTCGCCGCGCGGCTCGCCGCCGAGCTCGCCGCGGACGCG
>JASHTK010000283.1 GCA_030040575.1 Gammaproteobacteria bacterium | reverse complement strand
GCGGAGCCGCCGATGAGCTCCGGCAGCGCGGGCGCAAGGGAATTCAGCGCGCCCTGGGAGGACTGCCGGGTCGCCTGCGGCTTCGCCTGCTCGCTCGCCGTGGCGAGCGCCTGCCGGGCAATCTCGGCCCAGCCGGCGGGCAGATCCCCGCGCAGGCGCCGCTCGAACTCCGCGGCGAGCGCCGGATAGGCCTTCTGATAGCGCCCGTAGAGCTCGCGCCAGGCGGCCTCCGCGGCTGCGCCCTGCGCCCTGCGGTCCCATTCGGCGCGCAGCGCCGGGGGGATCTCAAAGGGGGGATACGGCCAGCCGAGCCTCTCGCGCGCCGCCGCGACCTCCGCGGCTCCGAGCGGCTCCCCGTGCGCATCCTTGGTGCCCTGCTTGTGGGGCGCGCCGAAGGCGATGATCGTCTTGCAGCAGATGAGCGTCGGGCGGTCGGCCTCCGCGCGGGCGGCGCGCAGGGCCGCGTCCACGGCCTCGCCATCGAGTCCGTCCACGTGCGGGATCACGTGCCAGCCGTAGGCCTCGAAGCGCTTCGGCGTGTCGTCCCGGAACCAGCCCTCGACCCGCCCGTCGATCGAGATGTCGTTGTCGTCGTAGAGGCCGATCAGCTTGCGCAGGCGCAGCGCGCCCGCGAGCGAGCAGGCCTCGTGCGAGATGCCCTCCATCAGGCACCCGTCGCCGCAGATGAAGTACGTGCAGTGATCGACGAGCGGAAAGCCCGGACGGTTGAACTGCGCCGCGAGCATGTTCTCGGCGAGCGCCATGCCGACGGCGTTGCCGATCCCCTGGCCGAGCGGTCCGGTGGTCGTCTCGATGCCGAGCGCCGGATCGTGCTCCGGATGGCCCGGCGTGCGCGAGCCGAGCTGCCGGAAGCGCTTGATCTCCTCGAGCCCGAGCGGATAGCCGGTGAGGTAGAGCAGCGCGTAGAGCAGCATGCAGGCGTGGCCGTTCGAGAGCACGAAGCGGTCGCGGTCCGGCCAGCGAGGATTGCCGGGATTGTGCTTCAGGTGGCCTCGCCACAGCGCCTCGCCCACGTCGGCGAGGCCCATCGGCGCGCCCGGGTGGCCCGCACCGGCCTGCTGTACGGCGTCCATGGCGAGAGCGCGGATGCAGTTCGCGAGTTCGCGGCGCGTGCTCATAGGAGCCCCTTATTTTCCACCAGATGAGCGGCGGCGGGCAACGGCGAGCGCCTCATCGGATCCGCAGCAGCGTGAGCCCCTCGCCGATCGGCACCATCGCAAGATCGACGCGCTCATCGTGGTGCACGTGGTCGTTGAACTCGCGCAGCGCCCGGGCCGGCACGCTGTCGCGCCGCACGATGGTCTCGCCGGCGACGAAAAGGGTGTTGTCGACGGCGATCACCCCGCCCCGCCGCACGAGGACGAGCAGCTTCTCGTAGTAGGCGATGTAGCTCGGCTTGTCGGCGTCGAGGAACGCGAAGTCGAACGCGCCGCGCCCCGCGCCGCGCTCGAGCTCCTCGAGCGTCTCGAGCCCGGGCTTCAGTTTGAGCTCGATGCGCGCCTCGACGCCCGCGTCGCGCCAGAAGCGGCGCGCGACGGCCGTCCACTCCTCGCTCACGTCGCAGGTGATGAGCCGGCCGTCCTCACGCAGCGCGAGCGCCATCGCGAGACTCGAGTATCCCGTGTACGTGCCAAGCTCGATGCAGCGGCGCGCGCCGATGAGCCGCACGAGCAGTGCCATGAACTGGCCCTGCTCCGGGCTCACCTGCATCTCCGCGCCGCGCATGCCGGCGGTCACGGCGCGCAGCTTCGCGAGCACCGGCGGCTCGCGCACCGCGTGGTCGAGCAGGTACTGATATATGTCGGGCGATAGAGACATCGATCGAGTGGACATAGGCGGGCCTCGATATGTAGCGCCGCGGCGCGAGCCGATGCGCCTCACATTATGTGCCGGTCCGATCGTGGACTGCATCAAGTTCGCCCGAGCCCCGCCGCGAAGGCCCATGATGTAGTTCACTCGGAGGCGCGACTCGCTCTGCTACGATGACTTCGCGCTAGAAGGTCCGTAAGTCCAAGTGGCAAATTCCCCATGAGCGTCGTGCGCCTCGTCCAGTTCACCGATCCGCATCTCTACGGGGATGAGGCCGCAACGCTGCGCGGCGTCGCGACGTACCCGGCCTTCACCCGCGCGATCGAGCGGGCGCGCGAGCGCGATTGGCCCGTCGATGCGATCCTCGTCACCGGCGACCTGGTGCAGGATGATGCGGCGGGCTACGCGAGCTTTCGCCGCGCCGTGGGCGGTCTCGGCAAGCCCGTGTACTGCGTGCCCGGTAACCACGACGTGCCGGACGCCATGCGGCGCGAGCTCGGCAGCGAGCCGTTCGTCCTCGGCGGGGCGGTCGACCTCGGCGCCTGGCGCATCGTGCTCCTCGACAGCATGGTTTCCGGCTGCGCGGGCGGCCGCCTGAGCGAGCGCGCCCTCGCGGAGCTCGATGCGGCGCTTGCCGATGCGCCGGCCCAGCACGTCCTCGTGTGCCTGCATCACCATCCGGTTCCCATGGCGAGCCGCTGGCTCGACCGGGTGGGCCTTGCCAACCCCGAGGAGCTCTTCGCGGTCATCGACGCGCACCGCCACGTGCGGGCCATGCTCTGGGGTCACGTGCACCAGTGCTTCGACGGCCTGCGCCGACACGTCCGGCTGCTCGGCACGCCGTCCACGTGCACGCAGTTCCTGCCGCGCTCGGACGACTTCGCGGTCGATCCGCGGCCGCCCGCCTACCGGACGCTCGAGCTGCGGCCCGACGGCAGCTTGCGGACCGAGGTCGTGTGGGTGGAGCCCGCGAGCGCGCGCGGCTCGTGCTCGGTCTGCTCCGCGGCCTAGCTCCTCAGCCCCTTACTGAGCAGATACAGCTTCAGGTACTTCTGGCGCACGTAGTGCGTCTCGACGAGGGCGAAGACGAAGCCGCGCCAGCCGTCGAGGAATCCGAGCCGCAGCACGTAGCCGCGCAGGAAGCGCCACCACGCGTGGATGACGACGGGCGCGAGCCGGCCGCGGCGGCCGCTCGCGTGCATCGATTCGGCCATGAGCTCGGCGTAGCGGCTCGCGCGCTGCTCGTGATCGGTGAGGCTGCGGTACGAGTAGTGCAGCAGGTGTCCGTGGAGCCGCCCGATGCGGCCCTCGACGCGCGTCCTCTCGTGAATCTCCCGTCCCACCCACCCGCCGCGCCGCCGGTCGAACAGGCGCACCAGGCGGTCGGGATAGGCGTTGCCGTGGCGCAGGAAGCGCCCGAAGTAATCGGTGATCCGCGGAATCGACCAGCCGGAGCAGCCGGCGAATCCGCCCGCCCGCAGCCGCTCGATCTCGCCCTTGAGCTCAGCGCTCACCCGCTCGTCGGCGTCGAGGCACAGCACCCAGTCGGACTCGCAGCCGCGCACGGCGAACTCCTTCTGCGAGCGATACCCGGGCCAGTCGCGCTCGATGACGCGCGCGCCGAGCGCGCCCGCGATCTCGCGCGTGCGGTCCGTCGAGTGCGAGTCCACGACCAGGATCTCATCGCAGAAGGCGGCCGACCGGATGCAGGCCTCGATGCGGTCGGCCTCGTTGTAGGTGATGATGCAGGCCGCGAGGCGAGGAGCACTGCCTGGGCGCACGGATTCTCGGGACCTCACGGCGGGGGCGGAGCCGGCACTATACTGCGGCGGCACAGAATGAGCTCCGTACTGTTCTTCGATCCGAACTGCCCGACGCCGTACAGCCGGCGCACGCTCGAGGAGGCGGCGCTCGGCGGCTGCGAGGCCTCGGTCACCCGCGTCGCCGAGGCGCTCGGCGCGCAGGTCATGCAGCACAATCGCAGCGTCGCGGACGGCCGCTATCTGCCCCCCGGTGCCGCGAGCGGCGTCGAGCATCTGATCATCTTGCGGGACCCCCGCATGGTCGGGAAGATCCGCGCGAGCTTTCCGCAGGCGCGCGTCTACCTGTGGGTGCACGACCTCGTGCGCCCCGGGTCGAAGCGCGGCCGGCGGCTCGCCGCGGCGGCGGCGGAGCTGGGTGAGATCGGCGCGACGGTCGTGTGCGTGTCGGACTTCCAGCGCCGGCAGGCGCAGGCGGTGCTGAGCCGCGCGGGCGTCGCCGAGCGGGTGCGCGCCGTGACCATCTACAACCCCGTGGACGATGCGCTCGCGCCGAACGGCGCGCGGGTGGATGCGGCCAAGCTCGTGTTTTTCTCGTCTCCGAACAAGGGGCTGGCGCTCGCGCTCGATGCGTTCCGGGCCGCGCGTCGAGCCATGCCGGACCTGCGCTTGCAGGTGGCGAGCCCCGGCTACAAGAGCCTGCGCCGAGCCGGCGTGCGGGCCGTGAGCGGCGAGCGCTCGGGAGTCGAGTGGCTCGGAGCCCTGCCCCACGCCCGCGTCCTCGCCGAGGTTCGGACCGCCCTGTGCGTGTTCTACCCCAACTTTGTGCTGCCGGAGACCTTCGGGCTCGTTCTAGCGGAGGCCAAGGCGGTCGGCACGCCGGTGCTCACGCACGACTGTGGAGCCGCCGCCGAGGTGCTCGCCGACCCGCGCCAAGTCCTCCCCGTCACCCCGGCCGTCCGCTGTTACGAGCGGACGGTGCGGCTGCTCCCGAACCGGGCCCGTCCCCTCATTGCCCCGTGGGCCGCGCGGCTTGGACTGTTCGAGCCCTACGTCGAGCGCATCCGTGCCTGGCGAGAAGGCGCCCGGCCCGCGCCGGTGCCGGATCCGCGCTTCAAGCTCGCCGCCGTCGCGCAGCGCTGGCGCGCCTTGCTCGCCGGGGAGGTGCA
>JASHTK010000282.1 GCA_030040575.1 Gammaproteobacteria bacterium | reverse complement strand
CTTCTGGAAGATGATCGCCCAGGAGATGAGCGAGGCGAAGGCGAGGAGCGCGAGCACGATCTGCACCGCGAGGCTCGCCTCGAGCACCAAACGGATGACGGACAGGTCTTGCGGCATGTCGGGCCCGCTCCTTACGGTGTCGTCAGGACATCGACCACGAAACCGGGCAATCGCTGCGGCCGCATCGTCCGCGCATCGACGCACGCGACGTGCACCTCGGCGGTCGCGAGCAGCTCGGCGGCCTCGGGTGCCTCCTCGTGCGCGGCGCGGCGGTAGATGCGCTGCGCGAACGAGACCGTGGCGCCGCCCTTGCGCGCCGGCTCGCAGGTGATGAGCAGCTCATCGTCGAGCCGCGCCGGCCGGTGGTAGCTGATCGCGACGCTCGTCACCGTAAAGACGACGCCCTGCGACTCGGCGAGCGCGCGCTGGGAGACGCCCTGCGCCCGCAGCCACTCCGTGCGCGCCCGCTCGAGGAACTTCAGGTAATTCGCGTAGTAGACCACCCCGCCGCCGTCCGTGTCCTCCCAGTAGACCCGCGCGGCCCAGCGGAAGCTCACCGCTGCGGCTCCAGCGGCAGGCGCATCGATCCGGCGCCCTCGGGCTCCTTGCGGTGAAAATGCGCGTAGGTCTTGCCCGTCACCATGCGGCCGCGCGCCGTGCGAAGCAGAAAGCCCTGCTGGACCAGGAACGGCTCGATCACCTCCTCGAGCGTGCCGCGGTCCTCGCCGAGCGCGGCGGCGATGGTCTCGATGCCGACGGGGCCACCTGCGAACTTCTCGAGGATCGTGATCAGCAGCTTCTGGTCGAGCGTGTCGAGTCCCTCCGGATCGACCTCGAGCATGTCGAGCGCCTGCCGGGCGACCGGCTCATCGATGCGGCCGCTCGCCCGCACCTGAGCGTAGTCGCGCACCCTGCGCAGCAGGCGGTTCGCGATGCGCGGCGTGCCGCGCGAGCGCTGCGCGATGCTGTGCGCGCCCGCGGCGTCGATCTCCACTTTGAGTATACCCGCCGAGCGCCGCACGATCCGCTCGAGGTCCTCGATTCCGTAGAACTCGAGGCGCTGGACGATCCCGAACCGGTCGCGCAGCGGTGAGGTGAGCAGCCCCGCGCGCGTCGTCGCCCCGACGAGCGTGAACGGTGCGAGGTTGAGCTTGATCGAGCGGGCGGCCGGACCCTCGCCAATCATGATGTCGAGCTGATAGTCCTCCATCGCCGGGTAGAGCACCTCCTCGACGACGGGACTTAAGCGGTGGATCTCATCGACGAAGAGGACGTCCCGCGGCTGCAGATTGGTGAGCTCGCCCGCAAGGTCGGCCGGCCGCTCGAGCACTGGACCTGAGCTCTGGCGAAGATTGACGCCGAGCTCGGCGGCGAGGATGAGGGCGAGCGTCGTCTTGCCGAGCCCCGGGGGTCCGAAGATGAGGACGTGATCGAGCGCCTCGCCGCGCTGCCGCGCGGCGCTCACGAAGATCTCGAGCTGCCCCTTCACCTGCGCCTGTCCGACGTACTCCTCCAGGCGGCGCGGGCGGATCGCGCGCTCGACGGCCTCCTCCTCGGGACGGGCGGTCGGGCTCACGGCTCTCGCCGGCTCGAGCGGACGGTCGGGGGACGCAGGGGTTCTCTCAGGCTCCAACGGCATGCCTCAGCTCGGCGCCGCGCCCTGCAGGGCGCGGCGGATCAGCTCCTCGGTCGAGTGTGTACCGGGCCCTGCGGCTTTCAGCAAGCGGGCCGCCTCCGCGGGCTTGCACCCGAGCGCGACCAGGGCGTCGAACGCCTCGCCCTCGGGGGTCGCAGGCGGGGGCCGCAACTCGCTCGGCGCGCCATTGCCCTCGGCGCCCGCGAGCCGGTCGCGCATCTCGACGATGAGCCGCTCGGCGGTCTTGCGGCCGATCCCCGGCACCCGCGTGAGCGTTGCGGCATCCTCGCCCCGGATGCAGCGCGCGAACATCTCGACGCTCAACCCCGAGAGCAGGGCGAGCGCGATCTTCGGCCCGACGCCCGAGACCTTGAGCAGGCTGCGGAAGAGCCGCCGCTCCTCCTCGGACCCGAAGGCATAGAGCACGTGCGCATCGTCGCGCACGAGCAGGTGCGTGAGCAGGCGCACCTCCTCGCCGACGGCGGGCAGGCGGAAGAACGTGGACATCGGCGCCTCGAGCTCGTACCCGACTCCGCCCACATCGAGCGTGAGCTGGGGCGGGCTCTTCGAGGCGATCCGGCCCTTCAGCGAGCCGATCATCCGGGCGATCCACCGAGCGCGGAGGGTCCGATGAGCTCGTGCGCGCGGCGCGAGTGCGCGTGGCAGACGGCGACGGCGAGGGCGTCGGACGCATCGGCCGCGAGCGTCCCCGAGAGCCTGAGCAGGGTTCTCATCATGTGCGCGACCTGGCGCTTATCGGCGCCGCCGAACCCGACGACGGCCATCTTGATCGCGCGGGGCGCGTACTCGAACACCGTGGTGCCGCGGGGCACGGCACTCAGTGCCGCGCCGCGCGCCTGACCGAGCTTCAGGGCGCTGTCGGCGTTGCGGCTCACGAACACCCGCTCGACGGCCACCTCATCCGGACGGTGCTGAGCGATGAGCGCCTCCACGGCCTCAAAGATGGCGCGCAGGCGCCACGCGACGCCCGCCTCGTGCGGGACGATGCACCCGTGCGCGACGTGCACCGCCTCGACGCCGAGGCACTCGATGAGGCCGTACCCCATGCGCCGCGATCCCGGATCGAGCCCGAGGATTCTGAGGCGCGCGGGACCGGCCGGGAGCGCCCGACTGCTCGGAAGGGGCCGCGGCAGCTCTCGAGCCGCCGCGCCCGGGTCAAACGCTCTCCAGGAGCTCGCCCGCCATCTCCGCATTCGTGTACACGCTCCGCACGTGGTCGAGGCTCGCGAGCGCCTGCAGGAGCGCGGCCATTCGCAGCGCCGCCTCGCCCGTGAGCTCCACCTGGACGGCGGCACGGAAGGTTCGCTCGCTCCTCACCGGCTCGCAGCCGGCGTGCCCAAGGCTCGAGCGCACGGTCTCGAGCTCGGCCGGATCCGTCAGCACCTCGAGCGACCCGTCTCGGCCCACGAGAACCTCCTCCGCGCCCGCCTGCCAGGCAAGCCTGAGGCAGGCGTCGAGCCGCGCGCCGGCAGGGTAGATGAGCCGCCCTACCTCCTTGAAGAGGTACGCGACCGATCCGGCCGCCCCCGGGTGCCCGTCGTGGCGGAGGAACGCCTGGCGAACGCAGCAGGCCGTCCGATCGCGGTCGTCCGTGAGACAGTCGACCATCACGGCGGCATCGCCCGGGCCGTAGCCCTCGAATCGTACGCTCTCCACAGCTTCCGGCCGGCATTCGCGCCGCGCCGCGGCCCGGGCGGGTATCATAGCGGCAAACCCGCCCCACCACACGCCCGGGATCCCCGGGCGCGCACGCGGCACACGTGGAAATCCTCGAAGCCTCCCCGCCGGAAATCTCGAGCGCCCTCGAGAGCTTACGCTCCGCGCTCGAGCGGGCGCTGCTCGCGCCGCTGCCGGCGCTCACTGAGGCGAGCGAGGCGGCCGAGACGGTCGGCGCCCTCACCTCCGACTTAAGTCTCGCGCAGGCGGTGCTCCTGCTACCCGCTCTCGGGCACCCGGGGCTCGCGGCCGAAGGCTTGACGCGGCTCGCCGGGCCTGAGGCCGCGCGCACCGCGGAGGATCTCTCGCGGTTCGGCGAGCTCGGCCTGCCCGCCGGCTGGTCGCCCGCGCAAGGACTCGATACCCACCAAGCCGAGGCCGTCCGCAAGATGCTGCTCGCCGTGGTGAGCGACCCGCGGCTCGTGCTCGCGCGCCTCGCCATCGAGACGGTGCGCCTCAGGCATGCCTCACAACTTGCGCCCGAGGAGCGCGAGCGGTCGGCGACGGCCGCGCGGGCCGTCTTCGCTCCGCTCGCCAACCGCCTCGGGGTGTGGCAGTTCAAGTGGGAGCTCGAGGATCTCGCCTTCCGCTACCTCGAGCCCGAGGCGTACCGCCGGATCGCCGCGGCGCTCAACGAGCGGCGCGCCGATCGCGAGCGCTACATCGAGGCCTTCTGCGCGACGCTGCGCGCCGAGCTCGCCGCCGCCGGCATTGCGGCGCAGGTCTACGGCCGCCCGAAGCACATCTACAGCATCTACCGCAAGATGCTGCGCAAGCAGCTGCCGTTCGAGCAGATCTTCGATGTCCGGGCCGTCCGCATCATCGTGGACTCGGTGAGCGACTGCTACGCCGCGCTCGGCCTCGTGCACGGCCGCTGGGCCTACGTGCCGAGCGAGTTCGACGACTACAT
>JASHTK010000281.1 GCA_030040575.1 Gammaproteobacteria bacterium | reverse complement strand
GCAGATCAAGATCAACTTCGAGGCGAGCACCGTCGATTCGAACCCGGCCCGGATCAGCGGCAGCACGATCTCCTGGCACGACGCCGCGGACGGCGGCAACTACACCCTTGACCGCAAATCCGGCAGTCTCACAGCGATCTTCGCCTCGAGCACCGGCGGCTACTTCGTCCGTGATCGTTGCAGGCCGCCGAGTTGAGCGCCGCGGCCGGGAGTCGCAGCGGCGCCGCGCCACCCGAGCCGCCGTCGAGGCCCTCCGAAGCGGCGACGGGGGCGGCGCGCGCTCCGTGCATTAGAGCGAGCGTCGGGTTCTTCTCCGCGACCGGACCGCGCCCCGACAATCAGGACTTCGCGGGCGCCGTCTTCGGCGCCGATCTGCCCGAGCCGCGCGGGGATGTGGTGGCGGCGATCGCCGATGGAATCGGCAGCGCCAAGGGCGGGCGCGTCGCGGCGGAAACCGCCGTGCGCGGCTTTCTCGATGGCATGTGCGAGCTGCCCGCGACCGCCGAAGTGCAACGCTCCGCGGCGCGTGTGCTCGATGCGCTCAATGCCTGGATGCACTCGCAGGGCCAGCGGGACTCGAAGCTCGCCGGCATGGGCTGCACGTTCACCGCACTCGTGCTGCGCGGGCGCCTCGCACACGTCGTTCACATCGGCGACACCCGCGCTTACCGCTTGAGCGGCCATCGCTTGACCTGCCTCACGACCGACCACGTGCGGGAGGGCGGCCGCGGCCGCTCGAGCACGCTCTACCGTGCGCTCGGTGTCGAGGCGGAGGCGCGCCTCGAGTACGCCGCTCAGCCGATGGCACGGCACGACCGATTCCTCCTGTGCAGCGACGGGGTGTACGGGTCGCTCCGGGATGAGACCCTCGCCGACATGCTGAGCGACCGCTCCGCGCCCGCGGACACGGCCCGAGCGCTGGTGAAATCCGCCCTCGAGTCCGGGAGCAGCGACAACTGTACGGCTCTGGTGCTCGATGTGATCGAGCTGCCGACCGCCGAGTCGGCCCACATCGGCGCCGCGATCATGCAGCTGCCGATCGCCCCGGTGCCGCTCGGCGGTGAGACGATCGACGGCTTCGTGCTGAAGGTGCTCCTGTCGGACGGTCGATACAGCCGGCTCTTCGGCGCGACCGACGAGATCGAGGGCGGAGAGGTCGCCTTGAAGTTCCCGAAGGCCAAGGTGGCCGAGGAGGCGGCGCTGCGCGCCGCGTTCGTGCGCGAGGCATGGGTCGGCGCGCGCGTGCATCACCCCGGGCTCGGCCGCATCATCGAGCTGCCGCAGGGCCGGCAGAGCTGCCTGTACACGGTCATGCCGCTCTACCAGGGCGAGCTGCTCGAGACGCGGCTCACGCGGCCGCCCGCGCTCGGGCTCGAGGAGGGTCGCAACATCGCGATCCGGCTCGCCCGTGCGGCGGCGGCGCTGCACCGCGACGGCATCATCCACCGCGACATCAAGCCCGACAACGTGATTCTCGAGGCGGGCGGGGCGGTGAAGCTCATCGACTTGGGCGTGGTGCGCGTGCGCGGCTTCGAGGACTCCCCGCCCGAGGAGATCCCGGGAACCCGTGCGTACGTCGCGCCCGAGATGTTCGCCGGGGAGCCCGGGAACGAGGCGACGGACATCTATGCGCTCGGCATCACGATGTTCCGCGCCTTCACGGGCGAGTTTCCCTACGGCAATGCCGATGCGACGAGCCCGCCGACGCGCGAGCGGCCGCTCGAGCTCACGGCGCTGCGTCCGGATCTGCCGGCGTGGCTACAAGCCGTGCTCGGGCGCGCGATCGCCGCCGACCCCGCGGAGCGCTTCCGCGACATGAGCGAGTTTGCCGCCGAGATGGAGGCCGGACCGGCACGCGCGCCCGTCATGGCCCGCCGGCCACTGACGCTCTACGAGCGCGCACCGCTGCGCTTCTGGCAGGCGCTCGCCGCCCTCCTCGCGATCGCGCTCTTGGTGTCGCTGCTGCTGCGCTGAGCGAGCGCGCCGCCGCTCGCGGCGCCGCGCATCGGCACCGCGGACGATCGAGGACACCTGCGACGATTCAGAGTTGATATCATCGGAGCGCAAAGGGGACCCCACCGTGCTCGCAGTGGATCCGCTTGCCGGTACCGCGAGGATGACGGGGCACCGGCTCAGCCTCCCAACCGGTGCTCAACA
Source organism: Gammaproteobacteria bacterium (assembly GCA_030040575.1). Taxonomy (GTDB): domain Bacteria; phylum Pseudomonadota; class Gammaproteobacteria; order Steroidobacterales; family Steroidobacteraceae; genus JASHUC01. Next base: position 17,685 of record JASHTK010000281.1, on the reverse strand, counting down.
TGGCGCAGCCCATCAACACGAACCAAACCGCCGCCGAGCCCGCCGAGCCCGCCGAGCATCTCCCGCCGCCGCCGCGGCCGCGCAAGCGTGGGCTTCACCGGCGAAACTTTCTCATCGCCGTGGCGATCCTCGCGGCTCTCGCGGCGGTCGTACTCTATTACCTCAAGTTCGTCGCGCCGTACGAATCGACGGACGATGCGTTCGTGGACGGTTACACGACGCAGCTCAGCTCGCGCGTGCCGGGCCAGGTCCTGCGGCTCCTGATTCGCGACAACGAGGAGGTCCGCGCGGGTCAGGTGCTGATCGAGCTCGACCCGCGCGACTACGAGGCGAGCCTCGCCGAGGCGCGCGCCGGACTCGCCTCCGCGCGCAGCGGGCAGGTCGAGTCGCTCGCGCAGCTCGACGTGGCCGCAGCGCGAGTCGCGGAGGCGACCGCGACGGAGACCGCGGTCGCCGCGGATGCGCAGCGGGCCAACGACGACCTCAAGCGATACCAGTCTGTTGAGACGCGAGCCGTCTCAAAGACGCTCGTCGATCAGATCACGACCGCGGCACGGGCGAGCGCCGCACAGCTGCGAGCGGCGCGCAGCCAGCTCGCGGCCGCGCGCGCCGGAGTCGCATTGAGCCGCGCGGCGACCGTGACCGCCGCGGCAGCCGTGACGCTCGCCGAGGCGCAAGTACGGCAGGCCGAGCTCAACCTCTCGTACACGACGCTGATCGCTCCGATGGACGCACGCGTCACCGCGCGCACCGTCGCGATCGGCGATTACGTGCAGCCGGGACAGGGACTGCTCGCGCTCGTGCCGAAGAACGTCTGGGTCGTCGCCAATTTCAAGGAAACGCAATTGACCCGCATGCGGCCCGGCCAGCCGGTCGAGCTGCGCGTCGATGCGTATCCCGATTACACGCTCAAGGGGCACGTCGATAGCCTGCAGGCCGGCACCGGCGCCCGCTTTAGCCTCCTGCCACCCGAGAATGCCGTCGGCAACTACGTCAAGGTGGTGCAGCGGGTACCGGTCAAGATCGTCTTCGACGGACCCTTGCCGGCGGGGCTCGACGTCGCCCCGGGCATGTCCGTCGTCCCGACCGTGAGGGTCAAGTGAGCGCCGCGGCTCCCGCGATCGCCGCCGATTGGCGGCCGCGCTTCAATCCCTGGCTGATCGCGGTCCCGGTGATGCTCGCGACCTTCATGGTGATCCTCGACACCTCCATCGTCGTCGTCGCATTGCCCTACATCGCAGGCAATCTCGGTGCGACGCAGGATGAGTCCACCTGGGTGCTCACGAGCTATCTGGTCGCGAACGCCATCATCCTGCCGGCGAGCGCTTGGCTCTCGAGCTTCATCGGCCGCAAGAACTTCCTCATCGCCTGCACGATCGTGTTCACCGTCGCCTCCGCGACCTGCGGGCTCGCCGTCAGCATGCCGATGCTGGTTCTCGCCCGCGTGCTCCAGGGCCTCGGCGGAGGAGCGATGCAGCCGCTCTCGCAGGCGATTCTGCTCGAGAGCTTCCCTCCCACGCAGCGCGGCACCGCCACCGCGCTCTTCGGCCTCGGCGTCGTCGTCGCACCGATCATCGGTCCGACCCTCGGGGGCTTCCTCACCGATCAGTACTCGTGGCGCTGGACGTTCTACATCAATCTGCCGGTCGGCATCGCCGCCGCCGTGCTGATGATGATCATGATCGAGGACCCGCCGTACATTCGCGCCGCCCGACCCCGGCGCATCGACGCCATGGGCTTTGCCTTGATGGCGATATTCCTCTCGAGCTTGCAAGTCGTCCTCGACAAAGGTCAGGACGCGGACTGGTTCGGCGCCGTCTGGCTGCGCTGGCTCACCGTCGTCACCGTCGCATCGCTGATCGCATTCATCATCCGCGAGCTCCTGATCGACCAACCCATCGTCGATCTTCGCGTCTTCGGTAACCGCAACTTTGCCGCGAGCGGCCTGCTCTTTGCGCTGTTCGGCCTGTCGATCTACGCCCTGATCACGCTGCAGCCGCTGTTTCTGCAGTCGCTCCTCGGCTATCCGGCCTTCGATGCGGGGCTCTCGGTGACCCCGCGAGGCGTCGGCGCCCTCGCGGCACTGCTGCTCGTCGGCGCACTCGACAGGAGGGCGAATCCCAAATGGCTCGTCGCCATCGGCTTCGCGCTGACGGGGCTTGCGAGTCTGCTCTTGAGCCGGCTCGACCTGCAGATCTCGATGCGCAGCGTCATCGTCGCCAACGTCTTCTCCGGGCTCGGGACCAGCTTCATTTTCGTGCCGCTCACGACCCTTGCGATCGGCACGCTGCGCAACGAGCAGATCGGCAATGCGACCGGGATCCAGAACCTGCTGCGCAACGTCGGCGGCAGCATCGGGCTCTCCTACGTCTCGACGATGCTGCAGCGCTACGGGCAGGTGCACCAGGCGCTGCTCGTCGGGCACCTATCGCCCCTCAGCCGTGAGTACCGCACGCACCTCGCCCTGCTGCAGAGCGCTTTCGAGCGCGGGTTCACCGCGCCGGATGCCTTGCTCAGGGCGCGCGCGATGCTCTACCGGCTGCTGCTGCAGCAAGCGCAGTACTGGGCCTTCGTCGATCTGTTCTTCGTGGTCGCCGGCATGAGTGCCGCGTGCCTCCTCGTCGTTCCGATCTTCCGCAGGCCGCTCGTGGTTCGCAAAGTGTCGGTCGGCGAGTAATCGGAGACACTCGATGCGAGACATCCTGATCCTCGATCGCGAATTCGGCGCCGGCGCGAGCACCATCGCGGCGCGCCTCGCGCAGCGGCTCAACTGGCGGCTGTTCGACGATGAGCTCACTCGCGAGATCGCGACGCTCGCGCGCATCCCGGTCGATGTCTGCCGCCGCCGCGAGGAGCGGCTCGATCCTTGGCTGCAGCGCCTCGTCCACGTCGTCTGGCGCGGCACGTTCGACCGCAACCTGCCCTCGCCCGATCTCGCCATTCTCGACACCGATCGGCTGGTCCGCCTCATCGAGCAAGCCGTCGTCGAGGCCGCGCAGAGCAAGCCTTGCGTCATCGTCGGCCGCGGCGCGCCGCACTTCCTGCGCGAGCGCGCGGATACCTTGTCCGTGTTTCTGTATGCCTCGCGCGAGCTGCGGTTTCGCAGGGTGATCAGACGCGTCAGCAGCAAGGCCGAGGCGGTCGAGCTGGTCGATCAGGTCGATGAGGATCGCAAGAAGTTCATCAAGCACTACCTCGGCTACGAGTGGCCGAACCGCCAGCTCTTCCACGTGATGCTCAACACGGGAATCGGCGATGACGCGACGGTCGAGAGCATTCTGCAACTGCTCGAGTCGGTCAATCGCGCCGAGAAGGGGGCGAGCGCATGAGCGCGAGGACACTCTCTGCGGCGATCGCTCTCGCGGTGCTCGCCGGTTGCGCAGTGGGACCGGACTACCAGCCGCCGCACGCACCGGCGCCCGCCGAGTGGGCGACGGGGCTCGCGGGCGGCGAGACGGCGGCTCCCGCCGCGCTTGCCTCGTGGTGGACGAGCTTCGAGGATCCGGACCTCAACGCCCTCATCGGTACGGCCATCCGCGCGAACCTGACGCTGCAAGTGGCCGAGGAGCGCGTGCGCGAAGCGCGCGCCGAGCGCGAGGTGATCGCCGGCGGGCGCTGGCCGTCGGCAAGCGCCTCCGCCGGATACTCGGAGAATCGCTACGGCGCCCACTCCTACCCGCCGCTCGGCATGTTTCCCGGCGTGCCGCTCGACTACAATCTCTACAACGTCGGATTCGATGCGGCATGGGAGCTCGATCTGTTCGGCGGGGTGCGCCGCGCCGTCGAGGCCTCGAGCGCCGAAGTCGGCGCGGCGGAGTACGCGCGGCGCGATGTGCTCGTTTCGGTTCTCGCCGAGGTCGCCCGCAACTACATCGATGCGCGCGCCTACCAGGAGCGCCTCGCGATCACCGAAGAGAACATCGCGGCGCAACGCGCGATCGTCGAGCTCACCCGCAGCCGCTATCAAAGTGGTCTGGCGAGCGACCTCGAGGTGGAGGAAGCGACGGCGCTGCTCACGACCACCCAGGCGCAGCTGCCCGCGCTCGAGAGCGGCTTCGCGCAATCCGTCCATCAGCTCGCGGTGCTGCTCGGTGAGGATCCCGGCGCACTGCTCGACAAGATGTCGCACGTGAGGCCGCTGCCCCTCACGCCGCCCGTCGTGCCCGTCGGTCTGCCCTCCGATCTGCTTCGGCGCCGTCCGGACGTGGAGCGCGCGGAGCGCGAGCTCGCTGCCGCGAGCGCCGAGATCGGCGTCGCCAAGGCGGACCTGTTCCCGAAGTTCTCCCTCGTCGGAGGGCTCGGGATCGAGAGCACCGCGACCGGTAACCTCCTCGAGTACGCGAGCCGCTACTATTCGGCCGGCCCGCTCGTGCAGTGGAACCTCCTCGAGGGCGGCAGCCTGCTCGCCAACGTCCGTGTCCAGAGAGCCCGCGCTCAAGAGGCGCTCGATACTTATCGGCAGACGGTGCTGGTCGCGCTCGAAGACGCCGAGAACGCGCTCGTCGCGTATGCCAAGGAGCAGGTGCGCAGAGGCTCGCTCGCGCAGTCCGTGGACTCGAGCGAAGCGGCGTTTCACCTGTCCTCGGAGCTCTACCGCTCCGGGCTCGTTGACTTCTTGAGCGTGCTCGATGCCGAGCGGACGCTGTACATCTCGCAAGACAGCCTCATCGAGAGCACCCAGTCGGTCTCGCTCGATCTGGTGCAGCTCTACAAGGCGCTCGGCGGCGGCTGGGAGGCACCGGCCTCCGCGACGGGCCGCTGATCGAAGCGGCATCGTCGTCCCCCCGCAGGCGAGCTATGCTCGGTTCCCGGGGAGAGAATCAAGATGAACCGCCTCGCCGCGATGGAAGCGTTCGTGCGGGTCGTTGAGAGCGGCTCGTTCTCGGCTGCCGCTCGGCAGCTGCGCATCGGGCAGCCGGCCGTGTCGAAGACCGTTGCGCAGCTCGAGAAGCGATTGGGGGCGCAACTGCTGCTGCGCTCGACGCAGAAACTGACACCGACCGAGGCCGGTCGGCGATTCTTCGAGCGCGCCAAGCGCGCGATCGAGCAGGCGGACGAGGCCGAGCTCGCCGCCCGCGGCGCGAGCGCGAGTCTGTCGGGCACGTTGCGCGTCGGCGCCGCCGTCACGTTCGCCCGCTTGCACGTCGTGCCCAGGCTCGCGGAATTTCTCGCTCGGCACCCCGAGCTCGCGCTCGACATCGTGCTCGATGATCGGAACACCGATCTCATCGAGTCCGGTATCGACGTCGCGCTGCGGATGGGCTCACTCGAGGATTCAGCGCTGGTCGCCCGCAAGATCGGACAGAGCCCGCGCCGCGTGCTCGGCACGCAGGCCTACTTCGACCGACACGGTGAGCCCGCGTCTCCCGCCGACCTCGCTGCGCATCAGGCGATCGTCTACGACACGCGGGGCGGCGGCTCGGTCTGGACTTTCGCGAAGGCAGGCGCCGAGACCTCCGTGACCCTGACCGGCCGACTGCGAATCACCGCCGCGGAAGGCGTTCGTGAGGCGGTGCTCGCCGGGCTGGGTCTCGCAGTCGCATCCGAGTGGATGTTCGCGCCCGAGCTGCAGCACGGACTCGTGCGAGCGGTGCTCGGCGAATGGACATTGCCGCCGGTCGCGCTTTGGGCCGTCTTGCCGACCGGCCGGCGGGTCAGCGCCAAGGCGAGAGCCTTCGTCGCATTCCTGGAGGAGGCGATAGCAAGGGACGATCCGGCAGTCGCTGCCCGTGATATCCTCCCTCCTCGACGGCGGCCCTGAGAGGCCGGTGCGGATGCGCGCACGGGTCTTCTCTCGTGCGTCTTGAGGATCGCTTGATGGCTACCCATCGCCCCCCAGACCTGTCCCGTCCGATCGACCGCGAAGATCACGTCCTCGGGGATGCGCACGCGCCGATCACGGTCGTCGAGTACGGGGATTTCGAGTGCCCGACGTGCAAGCAGGCGGCACCGTCGGTGAAGCTCCTGCTGCAGCGCTTCGAGCATCGAGTCCTGTTCGCGTATCGGCACTTCCCGCTCGAGGCGCTCCACCCGCACGCGCTCCGCGCGGCCGAGGCGGCCGAGTGTGCCGGCGCGCAGGGCCGCTTCTGGGCCATGCACGATCTGCTCTTCGAGAATCAGGCGCACCTCGAGGGGAAGCACCTCATCGCGTACGCCGAACGCCTCGGTCTCGACCATGCGCGATTCATCGCGGAAATGGACGACGAGGTCTACCTGCAACGCATCCGTGAGCACATCGATAGCGGCCGCAGCAGTCGGCTGCGCGCAACGCCCGGCTTCTTCGTGAATGGGGTGATCGTCGATGTGTCCTTCGGGCTCCATGCGCTCTTCGACGCGATAGAGACCGCCTCGTGAGCGCCGGACCCCGCCCGCTCTACTGCGCGGTGTAGCCGCCGTCCACGGCGAGGCTCTGACCGGTGAGATAGCGCGCCTGGTCGCTCCCGAGGAAAACGATCGTCCGCGCGATCTCCTCGACGGTTGCCGATCGCTTGACGGGTATCGTCGCGAGGAAGCCGGCCTTCACTTGCTCGCTACCGCCCGTGAAGCGGTCGAGCATGTCCGTCGCGACCGGTCCGGGCGCGACGGCATTGACCCGTACACCCGCCGCGGCTCCCTCGAGCGCCGCGCTCTTCGTGAGCCCTTCGACCGCGTGCTTGCTCGCGACGTACACCGATGCGCCCGCCATGCCGACCTTCCCGGCGGCCGATGACAGATTGACGATCGAGCCGCTCCGTTGCTTGAGCATGACGCGCATCTCGTACTTGAGCGCGAGCACCGTCCCCAGCACGTTGGTCGCGAACGTCGCTTCGAAGTTCGCGGTGGACTGCTCCGTCACCGGAGCGGACTGGCCTTCGATGCCGGCGTTGTTCACGGCGATGTCGAGCCGCCCGAAACGGCCGACGGCCGAGTCGATGAGGTGACTCACGTCGGCCTCGCTGCGCACATCGGCACGGATGTAGTGCGCCTCGGCGCCGAGCTGGCGCAGCTCGCCCGCGAGTGCCTCACCTGCATCGTCGCGCCGTCCGCTGATGACGAGGCGTGCCCCGTCGCGCGCGAACGCGAACGCGGTGGCGCGGCCGATTCCGGTCAGCGCGCCGGTGATCAGCACGACGGGATGATCCATGACGTCTCTCCTCGATATTCAGCGCAGCGCATCACCAGCAGCGACCGTTTCGCGAGCCCCGCGGCCCTTGCGCCGTCCGCGAGCCGGGTCAAGGCTACGATCTGCGAGCCGGTCGGGGTAGTCGGCAGGGGCGATAACGCCCATTCCGCCCGAGAATACCGCGCTCAAGCCTGCGCGACGATCGAGGACGGCGCTCCTCGGAGCGCGGCAGGCCCAGCGCGTTCTGCTGCCTTCCGGCATCAAAGGCCAAGGTCGAGACTGCGCTACACTGGACGCCCTCGCCTCGGCATGCTGACGCCGGGGAGGCTTCTGCGCAGCTCGCGCGGATGGGAGGCTCGAGCCATGCCCGCCTGGGAATTTCAGACCCGAAACGACGCAGGACTGATTGCGCTTGCCGGCGACTGGCTCACTCGATCGGACGTGCACCCGCCGGAGATCGCCCGTCTCTGCAGCAATCTCGCCATCCGGCAGGTGGGGTTCGATATCAGCGGACTCGGGCGCTGGGACACGACCCTCGTCGCCTTCCTGTGGGACATCAAGCGAGCCGCCGCGGCGGGCGGTGTCGTCTTCGACGACTCCGCGCTGCCCGCGTCGGTGCGGCAATTGCTGAGCCTGCTTCCGGCCGCGAGGCGCACGCCGCGGGCGGAAGCGCGGATCCCGTTCCACGCTCTCGCCTGGACCCTCACCCACGCGAGCGACGTTCTCGCGGAAGTCGGCGCCGGAACGATGCTCATCGTCGAAACGCTGGCCGGGTCCGCGCGACTGCTCCTCGGCCGCGCCCGCTTTCGCGCGGTCGATCTGCTCTCCGATCTCCTCGACGCCGGGCCGCGCGCCGTCGCCATCGTCGCCACCGTCAATTTCCTCGTCGGCGCCATTCTCGCGTTCATCGGCGCGGCCGAGCTGCGTCAATATGCGGCGGAAACCTACGTCGCCAACCTGGTCGGTGTCGCCTCCGTGCGCGAGCTCTCGAGTGTCGTGACGGCAATCGTGATGGCCGGACGCACCGGGGGCTCCTATGCCGCGCGGCTCGCGAGCATGCGCGGCAATGACGAGGTCGCCGCGCTGCGGGTCCTCGGCGTCTCGATCAACGAGTTCTTGATCCTGCCGTCGGTGGTATCGCTGTGCCTCGCGATGCCCATCCTCTACCTCCTCGGCTGCTTGACGGCCATTCTCGGCGGGCTCGCGGTCTCGACGTTGTCGCTCGGTTTCACCGCCGTGCAATATCTTCGGCAGACTCACGACGCCATCCCGCTCGCGGACTTCGTGTTCGGAGCCGTCAAGAGCTTCGCGTTCGCCGCGCTGATCGCGACCGTGAGCTGCCGGATGGGGCTCAAAGCCGCCCACACGGCCCGCGCCGTCGGCGATGCGGCGACGAGCGCCGTGGTCGCCAACATTCTTGGCATCATCGCGATCGATGCCATGTTCGCGGTAATCATGGACGCTCGCGGGGCGTGAGTGATATGACGTCAGCAATGAGTGCCGTCAAGGCAGAATCGAGCGCGGTGCCACCGGTGCCCCAGCCGCTCGAGAGCGGGCCCATGCTGTCGCTGCACGAGGTGACGGTCGGTCACGGCGGTACGATCGTCCAGGAGCGCATCTCCTTCGACGTTCGCCGGGGCAGCGTATTCGCGATCATGGGCGGCAGCGGGGCCGGAAAGAGCACGGTGCTGAGCACGCTGATCGGTCTTACCGAGCCTCAGGGCGGGACGATGACCTTCGCGGGCGTGGACTACTGGGCGCTGCCGATCGAGGAGCGCGCGCGGATCGGTCGCCGTTTCGGCGTCCTGTTTCAAACGGGGGCATTGTGGAGCTCGCTCACGGTGGGTGAGAACGTCGCGCTGCCGATGCAGATGTTCACGGAGCTCGACAAACGCACGATGCGCAGGATGGTCGAGCTGAAGCTCGCCCTGGTCGGCCTCGAGGATGCCGTCGATCTGATGCCCGCGGAGCTCTCCGGGGGCATGGCGAAGCGCGCCGGCCTCGCCCGCGCGCTCGCGCTCGATCCGGAGGTCCTGTTTCTCGATGAGCCCTCCGCCGGACTCGATCCGGTCGCCGCGCGGCGCCTCGATGATTTGATCCTCGATCTGCGCGATGCGCTCGGCGCAACGATCGTGGTCGTCAGTCACGATCTGCTGAGCCTGTTCGCCATCGCGGACGATGGGGTGTTCCTCGATGCGACGACCCGGTCGGCCATCGCTCACGGCGCACCCACGGAGCTTCGGGACGGCTCGCACGATGCGCGGGTGCAGGCGTTCATGCGACGCGAGGATGCCGGAAGCTCAGAACCCCACCCCTCCCCAATCCTCGAGGTGAAACCATGGGAAGCGCAAGGCTCGCGGCGGTAGGGCTCTTCGTTCTGGTCGGCGTCGCGCTCGGGTTCGCCACCGTCGCCGTGTTCGGACGACTCGACCTCTTCGGCGAGACTCGGGCCGCGGAAATCGTCTTCGACGGATCCGTGAGCGGACTCGGCGTCGGCTCACCCGTCACGTTCAGGGGGGTTCGCGTCGGAGCGGTGTCCTCCGTCGCGATCGCCTTTGATCCGCGGAGCCGCGAGGCACATATCCCGGTGAAAATCGAGCTCACCGAGAGCAAGGTGGTCCTGCCGAGCTCCTACGAGGGGGCGAGCGCACCGATCTCGCAGTGGGTGGCCGACGGTCTGCGCGCACGGGTGGTTCCCGTGAGCCTCATCTCCGATCAGAGCGAGATCGATCTCGACTTCGACCGCTCCGCTCCGGCGAGGCTGCATCCGGATCTCGCGGACCTGCCCGAGATTCCCGTGAACGGCGCCGGCGGCGGGAAGGTCGCCGACGTGCTGAGTCGCCTGCCGCTCAAGGACATGGTGGACAACGCGATCGTCGCGATGCAAAGCGTGCACCGACTCGCCGACGCGCTCGCGACGAGCCTGCCGCCGGTCCTCGACAGCACGATGAGCAGCTCCGTGAAGGCCGGGCAAGCGCTCGATGCGGCACGCAACGCGGTCGAGGAGTTGCAAAGCCGCATGGACACGACACTCGCTGCGATCGATCAGCTCTCCGGCAGCGCCGATCGCCAGCTGAACGGACGTGGCGCCGACCTGCACGCTCTGCTCGTGACCTCGAACCAGGCGATCTCGAACGCCCGCGACGTGCTGAGCAACCTCAAGGGCATGACCGATGCTCGCTCGGCCGATCGAGCCAATCTCGAGGCGGCCCTCAATGACCTCTCGGATGCCTCCGTGGCGCTCCGCGGCTTCGCGAACGACATCGAGCAGAATCCCCGCCTCCTGCTCACCGGACGACGGCAATGACCCGCTCAGCGGGGACAATTCCGCTTGCGGCGCCGGCGATCCACCCCGTGCAGGCGCGCGTCGCGGCTCTCACGGCCCCGATCCTCGTGGCGCTCGCCCTCGCCGGCTGTACCGCCGCGCCGGCCCTCACGGTTTACACGCTCCTCGATGAGCCCGCGACCGGCGGAGCGGCGCTGGCGACGACCGACCCCGCGCCGCCGCCGGGCGCACCCGTGATCGAGGTCGCGCGCGTCAGCCTGCCGGACTACCTCGACTCGCGCGACCTCGTGGTCCGCGACGGCGATCTGCTCAGGCGGAGCGACACCGGACGCTGGGCGACGCGTCTCTCCGTTGCGGCGACCGATCTCATCACCGCGCAGCTTGCGGCGCGCCGGCCCGACGCCTGGGTGACCGATCAGCCGCAGGCCCGGCCGGCGGACTACCGGCTCATGATTCACGTGAGCCGCCTCGACATCACGAGCGGGGGAGCCGGAACCCTCGAGGCGGACTGGGAGATCGCTCCACGCAACGCCTCCGAGGCGGTCATCCGTCGCCGCACCCGCTTCACGATGACCGGCTCGGTTGAGACGGATGAGCGCATCGCCCGCCTCGAGCGTGCGCTGCTCGAGCGGCTCTCGAGCGAGATCGACTCTGGGAGCTTGCAGACGGTGCGCAGCAAGCCGCCGATTCCGTCAGCGGATTCCTCAGGCGCCGGCTCGGGTCCTTAGAGCGGGGTCCGGGGCATCGGGAGTACGGAGCAGCGAGCATGGGGCACACGGTCGACATGCTTTACGGCCGCACGGGTCTGCTCGTCGTATTCTCCAACGTGCTCCTCGAGCAGCTGGGGCTGCCGATCCCCGCGGTGCCAATGCTGCTCGTGGTTGGCGCAATTGCGGTTCACGATCCGGCTTGGGGCCTCGCCGCAGTCGCCCTGGCAACGACCGCGTGCATGGCATCGGATATCAGCTGGTACAGCGCCGGGCGCGCCCATGGCAATCGCGTCCTGCGACTGCTCTGCCAGATCTCGTTCTCGCCCGATTCCTGCATCAGTGAGACCCACGCCCGGTTCGAGCGCTGGGGCGTCAAGACCCTCCTCTTCGCCAAGTTCGTCCCGGGGCTCTCGGCCGTCGCCCCTCCGCTCGCCGGCGCGATCCGCGCGCGCTTTGGCTCCTTTCTGCTCATGACGGGATTGGGAGCCGTGCTCTGGGTCGCCGCCTTCGTCGCGCTCGGTGCGCTCGCCGCGCCGCAGATCCTCGCGCTGCTGCCACAAATCCTGCGACTCGGCGGGCGGGCCGCAGTCGTGATCGTCTCGGCGGTCGCCCTCTACGTCTTCGTCAAGTGGCTCGAGCGCAAGCGCTTCTACAAGGCCCTGCGCATGGCGCGCGTCGGCGTCGAGGAGCTGCGCGCCATGATGGGACGCGAGCCTCCGCCCGTGATCGTGGACGTGCGCTCACGGAGCGCCCGATCGCTCGATCCGCGCTGCATCCCCGGGGCGCTCCAGATCCCGCTCGAGGACGTGAGCCGGGGCCTCAAATCGCTCAACCACCGCCACGAGGTCGTTCTGTATTGCACGTGTCCGAACGAGGCCTCGGCGGCGCGCGCTGCGCGGTTCCTCAAGAGGCACGGCGTCGCGCGCGTGCGACCTCTCCAGGGCGGCCTTGATGCCTGGCTCGCCGCCGGGTATCCGGTTACGGCTCCCGAGTCGCCGCGCGTCCCCGCGCGCGAGGTGCACATCAGCTAGTCGGCGCGGAGCCGCGGGAGAGCGGCGCCAGAGGCTCGTCTACGCGGATCGCTGGCGTGCGCGCAGCCGGTAGCCGATTCCGAGCTCGGTTGTCAGGAATCTCGGCCGATGAGGGTCTTGCTCGAGCTTCCTTCTGAGGTTCTTGATGCACACCCGCAGACTCTGCGTATCTCCCTCGTGCGCTGGACCCCAGATCTCTTCCACCAGCCGAGCGTGCGGCACGACGAATCCCGATTGCCGCGCGAGGCATTCGAGCACGCGGTACTCGAGCCGCGTGAGGTGAATCTCACCGCGACGGTCGCGCGCAGAGCGGTGCGCGAGATCAAGCCTCACACCGCCCATCGTCAGCACGTCGAGCGTGGCCTCTGCGGCTCGGCAGCTGCGCCGCAGTGCGGCTCGCATTCGGGCGAGCAGCTCTTCGGCGTCGAACGGCTTGCTCAGATAGTCGTCCGCGCCTGCATTGAGGGCTGCGATCGCGACCTTCCCGTCCTCGGCCGTGCACGAGGATAGCGCAAGGATGGGACACGGTGTCCAGGTCCGCAGGCGTCGAATGAGCGTAAATCCATCGACGTCTGGCAGGTCGAGATCGACGAGCACGAGATCAAGCGCGCGGTCGCGCACCTTCAGGTTTGCGAGCGCCTCCGTCTCAGCCTCGGCGTACCCGAACTGCCAGGATTCGATCAGACGCCGCAGCTGAGCGTGCACGGCCGGATCTGCCGCAATGACGAGCACGTCGGCCATCGAGGGTGTGAGCTCACGAGCGCGGGTCGGCTGGTGCCGGAGCCTCCGGGCCATGAACTCAGCCTCCGCCGAGGCGTCCCTCACGATGGGGGACCGAAGCGGCTTCGCAACGCGAGATTGAGCTCGAGCACGTTGACCATCGGCCCACCAAAGAGCCCGTCACCCGGACTGAACGCGTGCGCCTTCACGATGGACTCGATCTCCCCCCGAACCACCGTCGGGTCGCGCTTCAGATCCTGGGCCCATTTCGTCGCGACGCGGTCGAGCTGGTACTCGGCGTTCTGTAGTGTGATATCGGGATCGAGGCCGGAGCCGGATGTCGTAACGTAGTCGCCTGGGATTGCGCGCAGGCGCACGGACGGATGATCCCCGAGCCACATATCGAAGAAGATGGACTGGATATCCGCCCCCTGGCTCACCGGCTCGATGTCCGTGACAGGCTTGCCGGCGGCTCCCGTGTGTGTCACCGCGGACGGGAAGCTTCCGGGATGGTCCTTCGAGAAGTGCTCGAAGAAGACGACCGCGAGGTCGGCAGCCATCGGATGAGGCGTGGCCGGATTGTCCTTCACGAACTGTGCGATGACCTCCGGATGCGTATTGGTCCACGCATCCACGTAGGCGGAATGCGTCGGATCGGATGTCACCCAGGCCTGTGCGAGCGAGTTATGGGCATCGGCCCACTGTGCGACGATTCCCGGCTGCCCGTGGAATCGGTCGGCCTGAAACCACGCTTCGAGATCGGGAGCCACCTGCTCGCCACTTTTGACGCCCGCATCATAGACGGCGATGGGTCCGATCTGGCGCGCCACCCGATCGCGCAGCGCGTAGTTCGAAACGGCGAGCGCCGAGGAGGTCGAAGCCGTGCCATCGTACGAGGCGGCAGACGGACGCGGCTGGAAGTACTCATCCTTGGTGAAGGGTTGCGCGACCAGCAGCGATCCGACCGGCTTCCCGTCCGGTCCGTTGAGGATGCTGCCGTTCGCCTGGAAGGGCCAGAAGGCTTGACCGACGCTCCAGAGGAACGCCGGATAGATCCCGCAAACCAGGACGAGGCTGAAGAGCAGCAGCCAGAGGCTTTTCGAGACGGCGCGCCACATGATGTCGTGTCTCCTTGCGAGGGTTTCAGGCGACCAACCGCAATGAGGTGAGGAGCACGTCGATGAGCTTGATGCCGATGAACGGCACGAGCACGCCGCCGACGCCCCAGACGAGCAAGTTCCGCCGCAGAAGCGCATCGGCGCCGAGTGGCCGGTAACGGACCCCCTTGAGCGCGACGGGGATCAGGAGGGGGATGATCACCGCATTGAAAATCACCGCGGAGAGGATCGCGGAGGTCGGCGAGTGAAGGTGCATCACATCGATCGCCTTGAGCCACGGCAGCGTCGCGGCGAACAGCGCGGGCACGATCGCGAAATACTTGGCCACGTCGTTGGCGATCGAGAACGTCGTGAGCGCACCGCGGGTCATGAGGAGCTGCTTGCCGATCGCGATCACCTCGATGAGCTTCGTCGGATCGCTGTCGAGATCGACCATGTTGCCGGATTCCTTGGCGGCTTGCGTGCCGGAGTTCATCGCGAGCCCGACATCGGCCTGAGCGAGTGCGGGAGCATCGTTCGTGCCATCGCCCATCATCGCGACGAGCTTCCCCTCTGCCTGCTCCTGTCTGAGGAGCGTGAGCTTCTTCTCGGGCGTCGCCTCCGCGAGAAAGTCATCGACGCCGACGCGCTGGGCGATCGTCGCGGCCGTGAGTCGGTTGTCGCCCGTGATCATGACGGTGCGCAGTCCCATCCGGCGCAGCTCCGCGATACGCACGTCGATGTTCGTCTTGAGTGTGTCACGTAGCACGACCACGCCGAGCGCACGAGCGTCCTGCGCGACGAGCAGCGGCGTTGCCCCTTCGGCAGCGGCCCTCGCGACCAGTGCCTCGATGCCGGTCGGGGCTGACCCGAGCGCGCGCAGCCAGGCCTCCACCGCGTCCGGCGCTCCCTTTCGGATCCGGTGTCCGCCCGGCAGATCGATCCCGCTCATGCGGGTCTGGGCGGTGAACTCGACCGGCTGTGAGCCCTCAGGGGCGACGAGCGCATCCTCATGGATGCCCATTCCTCGCACGGCGGCCACGATGCCCTGGCCCTCCGGCGTGCGGTCGGCCATCGAGGCGCGTGCCGCCGCCGTCGCGAGCTCCCGCTCTTCGACTCCGGACAGCGGCAGGAACTCGGAGGCTCGCCGAACCCCGAGCGTGATGGTGCCCGTCTTGTCGAGCAGCACCGTGTCGATATCGCCCGCGGTCTCAACCGCGAGTCCGCTTTTCGCAATGATGTTGGCACGCAGCGCACGGTCCATGCCGGCGATGCCGATCGCAGCGAGCAGCGCGCCGATCGTGGTCGGAATGAGGCAAACGATGAGCGCGATCAGCGTCGGAATGTCGGTGCCGAGGCTCGCAAGCCGCCCCGTGACGCCGACATAGGAGGCCATGTACTCCTCGGCGTTGTAGGCCATGGGCCACAGAGGCACCACCACGATCAGGAAGATGAGAGTAAACGCCGTGAGGACGAGCGTGAGCGCGATCTCGTTCGGCGTCCGCTGCCGCACCGCACCCTCGACGAGCGCGATCATGCGGTCGAGAAAGGATTCTCCCGGTCCGGCCACGATGCGCACGAGGAGGTGATCGGAGAGCACGCGTGTGCCGCCCGTGACACCCGAGCGATCGCCTCCGGCCTCGCGAATGACCGGCGCCGATTCGCCGGTGATCGCAGACTCATCGACGGCTGCAACGCCCTCGATCACCTCGCCGTCACCGGGAATGGTCTCACCCGCGGAGACGATCACGGAGTCGCCCGGAGCGAGCGAGACCGAGGTGACTTTCTCCGTCCCGCCGTCGGCGCGGAGGCGGGTAGCTGGCGTTTCGACGCGCGCCCGGCGCAATGCCGCGGCCTGCGTCCGGCCGCGCTCCTCCGCAAATGCCGTCGCGAAATTCGCAAACAGAACGGTGAGCCACAGCCAAACATCGAGTGCCACGAAGTAGCCGAGGCGGAACGGCGCGGGCGCCGAGCCAAACGCATCGCGCAGAATGTAAGCGAGCGTGAGCGCAGCACCGACCTCGACCACGAACATGACCGGGTTGCGCCACTGGATGTCCGGCCGCAGCATGACGACGGATTGCCTGAGCGCCGCGAGACCGAGGTGCACCGAGAACAGTCGGCGCCGGGGCGATCCGGCGTTGTGTGAGCTCGGCGTCAGCGCGATTTCCATGATCTTCCTCCGACAGACCGATCGGCTCGGGACTGCCTTGACGCTCAGCCTCCGAAGGGGATCGGCCCGAGATGCTCGGCGAGCGGCCCGAGCGCTGCGACCGGAAGGAACAGCAGCGCGCCGATGATGAGAATCGTGCCGAGCAGCAGCAACCCGAACGTGACCGTGTCGTCGCGCATCGTTCCGAGGGATGCCGGCGCGACCTTCTTTCTGCCGAGGTAATAGGCCATCGCGAGCGGCGCGAGGATCGGCAGGTACCGCGAGAAGAGCATCACGAGTCCGGTCGCGATGTCGAGCGGCACCGCTTCGGGCGCCGGACTCGGGTTGTTGTTGAGCCCGTAGGTCACGCCGAGACCGTCGAACGCTGAGCCGTTATTGGCGGAGGAGGAGGAGAACTGATAGACGATCTGCGAGAAACCGTGCGGGCCCGGATTGCTTTCGGCTTTCACGCCCCAGTCGGTCGCCGCGAAGAGCCCGCTCGGTCCAAGAATCAGCAACGGGTGAATGAGCAAGGCGATCACGGCAAGCTTCATCTCGCGCGCGCCCACCTTGCGCCCGAGATATTCGGGACTCCGGCCGACCATTTGCCCGGCGAGAAAGACGCCGATAATGAGGAACAAGAGCAGGTTGATCATTCCCACGCCCTTGCCACCGAAGACGCAGTTGAGCCACATCCCGGTGAACGCCGAGAGGCTCGCGATTGGATTGAGGCTGTCGTGCTCGGCGTTCACCGCGCCGCACGTCACGTCCGTCGTGATGGCCGCGAACACTGCTCCGGCCGACGTGCCGAAGCGCAGCTCCTTGCCCTCGAGGTTGCCCATCTCCTGATTGACGGGCAGTGCGGGCGTTGCCGGCGCGTCGATCGCACGCACCCCGCCTGGCGTGTTCAAGTCGTAGTGGTGCGCGACTGCCGTTCCGGTAAACGCCGGATTCGGGCGCAACGTATCCCACCCGATCGTCCAAACGATGAGCCCCACCATCATGGTGAGCATGACGCCGTAGATGACAACCGCATGCCGGACCCGCCGCAGCATCCTCCCGTACATCAGCACCAGCGTGAAAGGGAAGATCATCATGTCGAAGGTGGTGAGGAAATTCGACGCCGCAGTCGGATTCTCGAGCGGATGGGCGGAGTTCATGCCGTAGAAGCCACCGCCGTTCGTGCCGAGCATCTTGATCGGAATGACGGCCGCGACCGGACCGACGATGATGTTCTGCGGGTTCGCCTGACCGCGAGCGTCGACACCCATCGAGCCCGCCTCGAGCGTCGCGACCGTCTTCTCGCTCGCGTAAGTCATCGGCATCCCCTCGTGAATGAAGAGGATGCCCGAGAGGACCGCGGCCGGCAGATAGATGAAGGCCACCACTCGCCACATGTCGACGAAGAAATTGCCGACCGTATCCTGACCGCGAAACGCCCGAATGATTGCCGAGAGCGCGCAGAACCCGACCGAGGCCGACAGGAACATGTTCGGCAGAATGAAGAAGATCTGGCTGAAGTTCGAGAGGTCCTGATCGCCCGCGTAGTGCTGCAGATTCGTGTTCGTCATGAACGAGATGACGGTA
>JASHTK010000280.1 GCA_030040575.1 Gammaproteobacteria bacterium | reverse complement strand
GGGCGGGCGAGCGCGCGAGCGCGCGGGCGCGCGGGCGGGGACCTCACCCTTGCGCGCCGCGGGCCTACCGGAGCGCGGGCGCATATGGCGACGCTTGGCGCCGAAAGAGAGCTTAGAATCAGGACTTTGGGGAGCAATCATGCTGGTCGGCCCGGCGGTGAGGCGAGTGGCGGTGGTGGGGGGGATCCGCCTGCCGTTCGCGCGCGCGTACGGCGCGTACGCGGGCGTCGGCAACCAGGAGATGCTGACCGAGACCCTCCGCGCCCTGGTCGAGCGCTGCAAGCTGACGGGCGAGCGCTTGGGCGATGTGATCGCCGGGGCCGTCATCAAGCACTCGAAGGACTACAACCTGGTGCGCGAGAGCGTCCTCGCGAGCGGCCTCGATCCGCACACGCCCGGGCTCGACGTGCAGCGCGCGTGCGGCACGAGCTTGGAGGCGACCGTGCTCCTCGCCAACAAGATCGCCCTGGGTCAGGTCGAGGCGGGAATCGCCGGAGGGGTCGACTCGATCAGCGACCCGCCGATCGTCTACCCGCGCTCGTACCAGCAGCTGCTGCTCAAGAGCTACCTCGGCCGCTCCGCCTGGCAGCGGCTGCGACCGTTCCTCGGCTTGCGGCCGAGGCACTTCAAGCCCGTCATGCTCGCGGTGGTCGAGCCGCGCACCGGCCTCAGCATGGGCCAGAGCACCGAGCTCATGGTCAAGCGCTGGAGGATCGCGCGGGAAGCGCAGGACCGGCTTGCCTACGAGAGCCACATGCGGGCTGCCGCGGCCTGGCGCGAGGGCTTCTACGATGACCTCGTCGTTCCATACCGCGGGCTCGAGCAGGACAACAACATCCGCGCCGACACCTCGCTCGAGAAGCTCGCGAAGCTGCGTCCGACGTTCGATGTCAGCGGCTCGGGCAGCCTCACCGCGGGCAACAGCACGCCGCTCACCGACGGGGCGAGCGCGGTGCTGCTCGCGACCGACGAGTGGGCCGCGCGTCACGGTCTGCCGGTTCTTGCGCACGTGCGCTACGGCAAGCAGTGGGCGGTGGACTACGTGGGCGGCAAGGAGGGGCTGCTCATGGCGCCGGTGCACGCCGTCGCCGCGATGCTCCGCGATGCGGGCCTCGCGCTCGCGGACTTCGACTACTACGAGATCCACGAGGCCTTCGCCGGCCAGGTGCTCTGCACGCTCGCGGCCTGGGAGTCGCCCGAGTACTGCCGCGATGTGCTCGGCCTCACCGGCGCGCTCGGCAGCATCGATCGCTCGCGGCTCAACGTGAAGGGCGGCAGCGTCGCGATCGGCCATCCGTTCGCGGCGACGGGCACGCGCATCGTCGCGACGCTCGCGAAGCTCCTCGCCGGGGACCCGAAGGCCCGGCGCGGCCTCATCTCCGTGTGCACCGCCGGCGGCATGGGCGTCGCGGCGATCCTCGAGCGCTGACCCGCGCGTCACGGGGAGGATCGCGCTCCATCTCCACATCATCGGGGGTCTGAAAGTTGGAAAACTCCGATTCGGAACTGCGCCGCAAGTATCGCGATGCGCTCGAGCGCCTCGAGTCCGACGAGGCCCGATGGTCGCGGCTCGAGAACGTCCTGCGCCTCACGATCGGCAGGCTCTGTCTCGCCGCCCGGGGGCGCAGCGCCCGGCTCGATGGGGAGCTGCGTGCGCTCGGGGATCTGATCCGCCGCCAGCCGGCGGTCGAGGAGATCGAGGCCTGCCTCGACCCGCTGTCGCGCGCGATCGCTGCACTCGACCGGCTGCCGGAGGGGGCTGCGGCGCCCGAGGCGGCCCCGGGCGGCTCGGAGGCTCAGGCCCGCTCCGGCGCGCGCCCGGAGGCCGCTGCACCGCCAGCGGCGCGCCGCCCCGCCACCACGACATTCGGCCCCGAGGCTCTCGCGGACGGCCCCCCTCAGGCGGGGTCCGACGGCCCCTCCGGCGTCCTCCTCGATCCGGCCGTCGAGCGCGCCGCGAGTCCCCTCCGCGGCGCGGCGACCGAGCGGGAGGCGCGCATCCAGGTGACGATCGTCGCGATGCTCGAGCGGCTCGGATCGCTCCCGGAGCTGCGGCCCGTGCTCGCCGAGCTCCAGGATCGGCCGGTCGCGGCGCTCACGGCCGACGAGCTCGCCGAGGGGCTCGAGCGGGTGGCGCGGCTGATCGGGGAGCAGCGCTCGCGGCTGCAGCGCGAGAAGG
Source organism: Gammaproteobacteria bacterium (assembly GCA_030040575.1). Lineage (GTDB taxonomy): Bacteria > Pseudomonadota > Gammaproteobacteria > Steroidobacterales > Steroidobacteraceae > JASHUC01. The sequence goes on along the minus strand of JASHTK010000280.1, from coordinate 7,187 downwards.
TCGAGGTGGAGGACCTGCTGCGGCAGATCGATGCGCGCCTCGAGGAGATCAGCGGCTACCTCGCGGGGGAAGCGGCCAATCAGAAAAGCGCCCAGGACAGCAGCCAGCAGCTCAATCTGCTCGTGATGGATGAGATGCACGAGCTCAACACGGACGTGCAGCGCGCGATCGATCTCGCCGAGCTCAGAAGCCGGGTGCGCGTGCGGCTCGAGTCGATCACGACTCACCTGCAGGACTTCCGCGCCCGCGAGGAGCAACGCTTCGCCTCCCAAACCGACCGCACGGGGCGGCTGCGCGTGCGCATCGCCGAGCTCGAGCGCGAGAGCCGCGACCTGCAGCAGAGCCTGCAGGAGGAGCAGCGCCTCGCGATGGTCGATGCGCTCACGGGGGTGGCCAATCGTGCCGCCTACGACGAGCGCATCCAGCACGAGTTCGCGCGCTTCGGCCGCGACGGCGGGCCGGTCAGCATCCTCGCCTGGGACATCGATCGGTTCAAGGACATCAACGATGCCTACGGGCACCGGGCAGGCGACAAGGTGCTGCGGGTGATCGGCCAGCATCTCGCGCAGCACGTGCGCGGAACGGACTTCGTCGCGCGCTACGGCGGGGAGGAGTTCGTGATGATTCTCGTTGGGACCGACGCCGATCAGGCCCTGGTCGCGGCCGACAAGATCCGCGGCGGCATCGCGAAGATCGGCTTTCACTTCCGCAGCAGGCCGGTCACGGTCACGGCATCGTGCGGCATCGCGACGTTTCGCGCCGACGACACGCCCGACGCCATCTTCGATCGTGCCGACCGAGCCCTCTACCGCGCGAAGGACGCCGGCCGCAACTGCTGCGTGGTCATGTGAGCGGGCCCGCGTGGCGCGCGGCCCGTCGCGGCACGCGTCCGCGCCGGCGCTTTGACGCCGTCGCGACGATGCGCGATGGTATTCTCCCCGCACCGGTATGGATGAGACCCCCATGAGCGAGTTCACGACGATCATGTCGCGGGATGGCCATGAGATGCGCGCCTGGCTCGGCGCGCCGCCGGGCAAGCCGCGCGGCGCCGTCGTCGTGGTGCAGGAGATCTTCGGCGTCAACGCCCACATCCGCTCCGTCGCCGACGGCTATGCGGCCGACGGCTACGTCGCGATCGCCCCGAGCCTGTTCGATCGCGTGCGCAAGGGCATCGAGCTCGGCTACGGGCAGCAGGACATTCAAGAGGGGTTCGGCTACGTGCAGCAGCTCAAGCCGGCGGAGACCCTGCTCGACCTCACCGCCGCGATCGCGGTCGTCAAGCACGCCGGGCGCGTGGGGATGGTCGGATACTGCTGGGGCGGCAGGATGGCCTACCTCGGGGCTTGCGAGCTGCCGATCACGTGCGCGGTCTCCTACTACGGCGGCGGCATCGTGCAGCTGCTCGCGAGCCAGCCGAAGTGCCCGATCATGTACCACTTCGGCGAGCTCGACACGCACATCCCGCTCGGCGACGTGGACAAGATCAAAGCGGCCCATCCCGAGGGCCTCTTCCACGTGTACCGCGGCGCGGGCCACGGCTTCAACTGCGATCAGCGCTCGAGCTACGCCCCGCAGGCGGCCGAGCTCGCGCGCGAGCGCTCCCTCGCCTTCTTCGCCCGACATCTCACCCAGGCACCCGCGGCCTAGGAGCGCGCGTGCAGCTCAAGGACGCGAATCTGCTGCGCACGCTCTGCTACGTCGCAGGGCGCTGGGTCGGAGCCGAAAGCGGCGCGACGCTCGAGGTGGTGAATCCCGCGACCGGCGAGGTGATCGGGACCGTTCCGCGCGCCTCGGCGTCCGACGCCCGTCGCGCCGTGCAGGCGGCCGCCGAGGCGTTCCCGGCCTGGGCGCGCAAGACCGCGAAGGAGCGCGCAGCGGTCCTGCGCCGCTGGCAGGATTTGATGCTCGCCCACCAGGAGGATCTCGCGACGCTCATGACGGCCGAGCAAGGCAAGCCGCTCGCGGAGGCGCGGGGCGAGGTGTCCTACGCGGCCGCCTTCATCGAGTGGTTCGCCGAGGAAGGCAAGCGGCTGTACGGAGATGTGATCCCCGCGCATCAGGCCGACAAGCGCCTGCTTGCGATCCGCCAGCCGGTCGGCGTCGTGGCGGCCATCACACCGTGGAATTTTCCCGCGGCGATGATCACCCGCAAGGCCGGTCCGGCGCTCGCCTCCGGGTGCACCTTCGTGTGCAAGCCGGCGTCGCAGACCCCGCTCTCGGCCCTCGCGATGGCGGAGCTCGCATCGCGCGCGGGCGTGCCCTCGGGCGTGCTCAACGTGATCACCGGCGATGCGCGGGCGATCGGCGGCGAGCTCACCTCGAACCGGCTCGTGCGCAAGCTCACCTTCACCGGTTCCACCGAGATCGGCAAGCAGCTGATGGCCCAGTGCGCGGGCACCGTGAAGAAGCTCTCGCTCGAGCTCGGCGGCAACGCGCCGTTCATCGTCTTCGACGATGCGGACCTCGACGGGGCCGTGGAGGGCGCCCTCGCGAGCAAGTACCGCAACACCGGCCAGACCTGCGTGTGCGCCAATCGCTTGCTCGTGCAGGCGCCCGTGTACGAGGCTTTCACGAGCAAGCTCGTCGCGGCGGTCGGCGGCCTGCGCGTCGGCGACGGGCTGAAGGGCGCGACCGATCAGGGCCCGCTCATCGATGTCCGCGCGGTCGCGAAGGTGGAGGAGCACATCGCGGACGCCGTGGCGAAAGGGGCGCGCGTCGTCTGCGGCGGCAAGCGCCACGCGCTCGGCGGGACGTTCTTCCAGCCGACCGTGATCACGGACGTGACGCCCGCGATGCAGGTCGCGCGCGAGGAGACCTTCGGCCCGGTCGCGCCGCTCTTTCGCTTCCACACGGAGGAGGAGGCCGTCCGGATGGCGAACGACACCGAGTTCGGGCTTGCGGCCTACTTCTACACGCGCGACCTCGCGCGCGCGTGGCGCGTCGGCGAGGCCCTCGAGTACGGCATCGTCGGCGTCAACACCGGGCTCATCTCGACGGAGGTCGCGCCGTTCGGAGGCGTCAAGGAATCCGGCATCGGCCGCGAGGGCTCGCGGTACGGGATTCTCGATTACACCGAGATCAAGTACCTTTGCCTCGGAGGCGTGCAGTGATGCGCTACGTGAGCTCGCCCGACTACCGGCACGACGGCGCGGAGCGCATCGGCGTGCTGCTCGCCAATTCCGGAACGCCCGAGTCGCACGACGTGCGCGCCGTGCGGCGCTTTCTCGCCGCGTTCCTGAGCGATCCGCGCGTCGTCGAGCTGCCGCGCGCGCTGTGGCTTCCGATCCTGCACGGCACGATCCTGCGCACTCGCCCGCGCCGCTCCGCCCGCAAGTACGCGCGGATCTGGACCCCGGAGGGCTCCCCGCTCGCCGTCCTGTCGCACGAGCTGCGCACGCGGCTCATGGGCAGGCTTGCCGAGCGCGTGCTCGCGCCGTTCTCCCTCGAGCTCGGCATGCTCTACTCGCGCCCGACGATCGCCGATGCGCTGCAGCGGCTGAGGCTGCTCGGCGCGCAGCGCATTCTCATCCTGCCGCTCTACCCGCAGTACTGCGGAGCCTCGACCGGCTCGGTCTACGACCGGGTCGCCGCGGAGCTCGAGCGCTGGCGCTGGCTGCCGGAGCTGCGCTTCGTCGCCGAGTACCACGATTACCCGGGCTACATCGAATCGCTCCGGGCGAGCGTCGAGCAGCACTGGCGCGAGCACGGCCGCACGCAGCATCTGCTCGTCTCCTTCCACGGTATCCCCGAGCGCAACTTCCACCGGGGCGATCCGTACTTCTGCAAGTGCCAGAAGACCGCCCGGCTGCTCGCGGACGAGCTCATGCTCAAAGAGCCCGAGTGGAGCGTCAGCTTCCAGTCGCGTGTGGGGCCTGTGAGGTGGCTGCAGCCGTACACGAGCGAGGTGGTCGCGGGGCTGCCGGCCCGCGGCATCGATCGGGTGACGGTGATCTGTCCCGGGTTCGCGGTCGACTGCCTCGAGACGCTCGAGGAGATCGACATCGAGTACCGCGAGCGCTTCCTCGGAGCCGGAGGGCGCGAGTTCCAGTACGTGCGGGCGCTCAACGCCCGTCCCGAGCACGTGGAGTTTCTCGCCGATCTCATCGCCCGGCACTGCGAGGGATGGACGCACCCGGAGCTCGGCTTGCGCCCCGCGAGCACGGCGCGCGGCGCCTCGGCGTAGGCGAGCCATGCGAGCGCGCGCCGCGGCGTCCCCTGCAGGGCCCCTCCGCTAGCTGCGCCGCGTGCTCGGGCGGTTTCACGAATTCAGCGTTCCGACGGCGGACATCCTCGCGTCCGTCGAGTTCTACGAGCGGCTCGGCTTCACCCAGGCGCAGGCGCGCGAGGTGTGGCGGCACCCCTACGGCGTGCTCACCGACGGGCGCATCTCGATCGGCCTGCATCAAAGCCCGGCGCGCGAGGCTTCCCTCACGTTCGTGCAGCCGGACGTGGCGAGCCGCTGCGCCGACCTCGAGCGCGGCGGACTGCGGCTCGCCTACCGGCGCACCGGGGCGGAGATGTTCCATGAGATCGGCGGCACCGATCCGAGCGGCCAGCGGCTCGTGCTGCTCGAGGCGCGCACGTATTCCCCGGCGGGACGCCGACCCGAGGCGACCTCCCGCTGCGGCTACTTCGCCGCGGTCGGTCTGCCGTGCGGCGACTTCGAGGCGGCGCGGCGCTTCTGGGAGCCGCTCGGCTTCGTGGCGGGCGAGGAGCTCGAGGAGCCGTATCCGCACCTGCTGCTCACGAGCGATCACCTGAACATCGCCCTGCACCGGCCGCGCACACTCGCGAGCGCCGCGCTCGTCTTTGTCGACGCGGAGATGGGCGAGCGGATCGCTCGGCTGCGCGAGTCCGGGATCGAGCCGCGCGCGAGGCTCCCCGCCGGGCTCGATCCGGCCGTGAACGCGCTCCTCGAGGCGCCGGAGGGAACCGCGCTCCTGTTGCTCCGCGCGGAGCTCTAGCAAGCCGCGCCGCGCATGAGCGGACCGTTCAGAGCGCGGCGGCCGAGCGCGGGAGATCGAGCGTGATCCCGTGGCGCCTCGCCTGCCCTGCCGCGATCGCGGCCGTCGTGCTCGCTCGGCTCGCCACGTGCGCCGGGCCGGCGCGGGCGGACGAGGGCCTGTGGACCTTCCAGGATTTCCCCTCGGCCGAAGTGCGGGAGCGCTACGGCGTGCGCATCACCCCGCAGTGGCTCGAGCGGGTGCGCCTCGCGACGGTGCGCCTCGCCGACTGCACCGCTTCCATCGTCTCGCCTGCCGGTCTCCTCCTCACCGCTCAGCACTGCGTGGAGGACTGTCTCGCGGAGCGCTCCCCGGCGGGCCGGAACCTCGTCGATGAGGGCTACCTCGCCCGCGGTCGCTCGCCGGAGCTGCGCTGCGCCGGGCAGGTGGCCGACGTGCTCGTGGGAATGGAGGATGTCACCGCGAAGGTGCTCGCGGCGACGCGCGGACTCGGCGAGCGCGCCGCGAGCGACGCGCGGCGCAGGACGCTCGCCGAGCTCGCGGAGGACTGTGCCGCGGCGACTCGCAAGGATGCGGCGACCGGGCCGCTGCAGTGCGAGCCCGTCGACTTGTACGATGGCGGACGGTACTTCCTCTACGAGTACAGGCACTACGACGACGTGCGCCTGGTGTTCGCGCCGGAGCGGGACGTCGCGCAGTTCGGAGGCGATCCGGATAACTTCGAGTTTCCGCGCTGGTGCCTCGATGTGGCCCTGCTGCGCGTGTACGAGCGGGGCCGGCCCGCGAGCACGCCGCATTTCTTGCGGATCGACTTCGCGGGGCCCCGCGCCGCCGAGCCGGTGCTCGTCTCCGGCCACCCGGGCGCGACCGAGCGCACGCTGACGGTCGCGCAGCTCCTCACCGAGCGCAGCGTCGCTCTGCTGCCCTCGCTGCTCGACATGGAGGAGCTGCGGGGACGCTACATCGAGCTCGGGCTGCGCGGCGCGGCCGACCGGCGCCTGGTGGAGGAGCCGCTCGCGCTCCTCGAGAACGACCTGAAGGAAAGCCGCGAGGAGCTGCACGCATTGCTCGACGAGGCGCAGCTCGCGCGCAAGCGCAGCGCGGAGGCGCGGCTCGCGCGGCGCGTCGCCGCGGATCCCGAGCTCGCCCGGACGATCGGCGACCCCTGGGCCGAGATCGCGCGGACCGAGCGCATCGAGAGCGCGATCGGCCCGCGGTATGCCCTCATCGCCGAGGCCACCGGCTTCGACAGCCGGTTGTTCGCTGACGCCCGCCTGCTCGTGCGCGCGGCCGCCGAGCGCGCGAAGCCGAGCGCCTCGAGGCTCGCGGGGTTCACGGACGAGGCGCTGCCGGGGCTCGAGCGGCGGCTGACCGCCGACGTGCCGGTCCACGCACCGCTCGAGACGATCGGTCTCGCGGTCGGCCTCGAGCGCCTGCGCGATCGGCTGGGACCCGATGACCCGCTCGTCCGCCGCGTGCTCGGGAGCGACTCGCCGCAGTCGCTCGCCGAGCGCCTGGTCGCGCAGTCGCGACTCGCGGACCCGGCGGCGCGCCGGGCGCTGTGGGAAGGCGGTGCGGCGGCGATTGCCGCCTCGCGCGATCCGCTGATCGTGCTCGCGCGCCTGATCGAGCCCGACGCGCGCGTCCTCGGCGAGCGCTACCGGAGCGAGGTGCAGGTGCCCGTGCGCGCCGCGCTGCGCCGGATCGCGCAGGCTCGGTTCGCCGTGCTCGGCACGAACGCCTACCCCGATGCGGATTTCACGCTGCGGCTCAGCTACGGCGCCGTCCGCGGCTGGAGCGAGCACGGCGCCGAGGTCGAGCCCTTCACCCGGCTCGGGCGCATGTTCGAGCGCGCGACGGGGTCGGACCCCTTCCGCGTCCCGCGGCGCTGGCTCGCCGCGAAGGACCGGCTCGACCTCACGACACCGTTCGACTTCTGCACGGACAACGATATCGTCGGCGGCAACTCCGGAAGCCCGGTGATCGATGCGAGGGGCGACATCGTCGGGCTCATCTTTGATGGGAACATCGAGTCCATCGCGGGCACGTACTGGTTCGACGAGCGCGACAACCGCGCGGTCGCCCTCGACACGACGATGATCCTCGAGGCGCTGCGCAAGGTCTACCACGCCGAGGCGCTGCTCGAGGAGCTCGGGGGCTCCGCCCGCTCAGCGAGACCGACTGCGCCTACGGGCGGCGCGGCGCGCACCGCGCGTGCGCCCG
>JASHTK010000279.1 GCA_030040575.1 Gammaproteobacteria bacterium | reverse complement strand
ATCCGGATCGCATCGACCACGTAGAGCGGCTGGTGCCCCTCGAGCAGGCAGCCCCACGCCCAGTCGATGCCCCACGTGCTCTTGGTCCAGTCGAACGTGTGGATCAAATGCTCGAGCGCCGCGGTCGAGAAGCACGGCGCCATCACCTCGACGAAGCTCACGCGGCGCAGCACGCAGATCGGATTGCGCACGAGCAGATTGAGCGTCGTGTGGGTGAACCAGCGCAGCGCGGGCTGCGAGAGGTAGGTCGAGAAGCGCTCGCAGACGTCGAAGAACCTCGAGACATCCCCGGGCTCGAGGTACACGTCATCGTCCATGATCCACACGTAGCGGTACGGCCAGGGCTGCGGGCGGCTGCGCCAGAACTCGAGGAAGCCCTCGAGCTTGTTGTCGCCCCCGCCGCAGTAGTACTCGGCGACCTGCTCGGCGGCCGCCGGCGCGTACCAGCTCACGCAGCAGTCCCAGTTGCGCGCGGAGTCCTCGGCGATGAGCCGCCTGTGCAGGGAATTCGCGCCTGCCCGCACGAACAGCAGATACGGTCGAGCGGTCACCGGTCCGTGAGGCTCCGCCCGAGCAGCGCGCGCAGCTCGGTCCAGTCGTTGGGGAACAGATTGAGCGCCTGCGCCTTGCGGCCGGCAAGGCTGTCGAAGCCCGTCGCGAGGCCCTCGGCGAGCAGCCCCGGCAGCCTCTCGCGCAGCACGCGCGATGCGGGGTCGAGCCGGGTGATGAGCCCGAGCCCGGTCGGGCGCGTCGCGATGGTGTGGATCGACAGATCCGGCCGGTGCCGCTTCAGCAGTCCGACGAGCCTCCACACGTCCCCGCTCCAGAAGGCGGTCGTCTGCTCGCGCGCGGCGGTCCGCTCATCGAGTGGGTGGCAGTCGTGCACAAAGATGAGCGAGTCGGGCTCGCAATGCGGCTCGAGGTTCATGAAGTCGCGGAGCGCGAAGTCAAAGTGGTGCAGGCCGTCGATGAAGGCCATGCGGACGCGCTCGCCGCCGAGCTCGGCGGTCAAATCATGGCGCGCGAAGAACTCGTCGCTCGTCTCAGCGAAGATCCGCGTGCTCGGCCCGGGCGGCCGCTCGAGCCGCGGCTCGGGGTCGATGCCGACCGCGCGCGTGCCGGCGCGCAGCAGCGCGAGCGATTTGCCGCGCGCGACGCCGATCTCGACGTACGTCGCGGGCCTCACGTAGGCATGGACGCGCGCGAGCACGTGCAGGTAGTCCTCCCCGGGCAGCTCGAGCTCGGCGAGCAGCCGGTAGGCCCGGATGTAGTCGCACCAGCCGATCGCGCGCCGGCAGAGCTCGGCGGCGCGCGAGCGCCGGCCCATCCAGCGGTTGAGGCGTGCGCGATAGTAAAGACGGCGCGCCCGCGCGCGGCGGGCGCTGCGATCGAGCGCGTCGCGCGCATCACGCGCGTCGTGAGCGTCGCGCGGGTCGCTCGCCGGATGCGGCGCGCTCACCGGATCACGTCGCGGAGGCGCGGCGCATCACGCCCCCGTGCTCCATCTCGCCCGCCGCCTCCGCCGCTCCGCGACCCGTCGAGAGCGGACGCGACAGGCTCTCGGGCGCGGCGCGGCCGAGGAGCCGGTAGAGGTTGGCGAGCTGCCGGCGGTAGAGCTCGTCGAACTGCCGCACGGCCTCCGCGGGGTTGTAGTCGCCGAACCACCAGAACCAGTCCGAGCTCTCACACAGCGCGAGCTGGCGCTCGGCGGCGCTGCGGCGCTCCCCGATCAGCTCCTGCCGCGCGAGGGTCTCGTCGAATGCGAGCTTCGCCTCGCAGAGCAGATCCCAGGCGGCGTTCTTCGCCGCATCGCCCATCCAGGTGCCGAGCGTGCCGTGAACCCAGCTGCCGGCGACCACCCGCTGCAGCGGCAGCGGCCGCAGGCCGCGCGCGACGCAGTCCGCGAGCGTCGTGAGCTCGAGAGAGGGGTCGCTCGCGAGGGCCGCGTAGAGCGCGTGGAGAAAGTAGTAGCCGTTGAACGGGTAGTACTCCCAGGCGTTCTCGCCGTCGAGCGCGATGAGGATCACCCGATCGGGGCCCGCGGCGGCGCGGGCGCGCTGCGCGAGCTCGTTCGCGAAATTCCTCGCCGCGTCGTCGCCGTGCCACGTGGCGTAGGTGAAGCCGATCAGGTCCGAGAGACGGTCGTCGCGGAAGACGCACGCGAGGCGCCCGCCGGGCAGCTGGTAGAGCCGGTCGAGCGCCGCTTGATCCGAGGGCAGGGAGCCGCCCGGCGCGCCGTCCCGGTCGGCGCGCTGGGCCGTGCTCGCCGCGAGGCTCGCGCGCAGCACGTTCGCGCTCGAGGCGGCCCAGCGAAAGCCGTGGGCATCGAGCAGCCGCAGCGCCGGGGCGCTCACGGCTCCCTCGGACGGCCAGCACCCCTCGGGCCGCGCTCCAAAGTACCGGGTGAAGACCCGGATCGACTCGGCGACGTGCCAGGCGGCGCGCTCACCTCCGCCCGGATACGCCGGGTGCCGCGGCAGCGGCGAGTCGGGCACGGACTCGCGCGCGGCCTCGAAGTCCTCGAGCAGGGGCAGGATCGGGTGGCTGTAGGGGGAGACGGACAGCTCGCAGCGGCCCTGCTCGCGCAGCCGCCTGAAGCGCGGAATCACGCCCCCGAGCAGCTCCGCGACGAGCGCGAGCAGCTCCCGGCGCTGCCCCGCGCTGAAGTCCCGCCCCTGCTCCGTGAGCGCCGCGATCCGCACGTCCGAGCGGCGCACGGTCTCGCCGATCCAGGCGATGTGATACCACACCGCCAGATCGCGGATCAGCTGGTCCGAGGCGTAGACGGCGCGCTCCGGGGTCGCGAGCCCCTCGGCGAGCGTCGCGAGCTCGAGGTACGGGCCGAACCGCTCGATCATGGTCTTGCGCTGGGCGCGCAGGCAGGCACGCAGCAGGTCGACCCGCTCGGCCCCGCGCGGCGGCAGCGGCGCGGGCCCGAGCAGCGCAAGCACGGGGTCCGGCAGCGGCTCGCCGCGCTCGAGGTGCGCGGCGAGGCGCCCGGCGAGCTCATCGAGCTGCTCGAGCAGGATCGGCGTGAAGTTCACCACCGCGCGCGCCGCCGGGTTCGCCTCGAGGTGCGCGGCCATGTCCGTGTAGTCCTTGATCGCGTGCAGGTACGTCCAGGGCAGCGTGTACTGGCCGGTCAGGGCGTCACGGTACTGCGGCTGGTGCATGTGCCAGAGCAGCACCACCGGGACTCGGGGCGGTGAGGTCATCGAGGGTAGCCCGTCATGGGGAGGGGAGCTTGCGCAGCATGTCGGAGGTCACGAGCACGACGCCCTTGGCGGTCACGAGGAAGCGCTGCGCGTCGGCGTCGCGGTCCACGCCGATGCGCGTGGCCTCGGGGATCTGGCAGCCCTCGTCGATGATCGCGCGCCGCACGTGGCAGCCCCGGCCGATCTCGACGCGCGGCAGGATCACCGCGTCCTCGACGAGGGAGCGCTCATCGACCCGCACATCGGAGAACAGCAGCGACCCGCGCACGGTGGAGCCCGAGATGATGCACCCTCCCGAGACCATGGAATTGATCGCGATGCCGCGCCGGCCGTCCTCGTCCAGCACGAACTTCGCGGGGGGCGAGTGCACCTGGTACGTCCAGATGGGCCATTCCCGGTCGTAGATGTTGAGCTCGGGGTCCACGTGGACCAGCTCGACGTTGGCCTCGTAGTACGCGTCGATCGTGCCCACGTCGCGCCAGTAGCTCTGCGCCCGCGTCTTCACGTCCTGGAAGGGGTAGGCGAAGACCTGGCGGCTGCCGATCGCGTGCGGGATCACGTTCTTGCCGAAGTCGTGCTGGGAGGCCGCGTCCATCGAGTCGTCCACGAGCAGCCTCTCGAGCAGCCGGGTGTTGAAGACGTAGATCCCCATCGAGGCGAGGATCGAGTCCGGGCGGTTCGGCAGGTCCTCGGGCGCGGGCTTCTCGATGAACTCGGTCACGCGGTTCCACTCGGTCGCGGTGAGCACCCCGAAGCTGCGCGACTCGGCCGCCGGGAGCAGGACGGCACCGACGGTCACGTCGGCGCCCTTCTCCACGTGGTAGGCGATCATCGGGCCGTAGTCCATCTTGTAGATGTGATCGCCCGCGAGCACGAGGACGTGCTTCGGACGGTGCGAGAGGATCAGGTCGAGGTTCTGATACAGGGCATCGGCGGTGCCGCGGTACCAGACGGCGCCGATCTGCTGCTGCGCGGGCACCACCTCGACGAACTCGCCGAACTCCCCGCGCAGGTAGCTCCAGCCCTGATGCACGTGCTGGATGAGCGACTGCGCCTTGTACTGGGTGAGGATCGAGATTTGGCGGATGCCCGAGTTCACGCAGTTCGAGAGCACAAAATCGATGATGCGGAACTTGCCCCCGAACGGCGTCGCGGGCTTGCAGCGATGCTCGGTGAGGTCCTTCAGCCGCTCGCCGAGGCCGCCCGCCATCACGACGGCGAGCGTCCCGCTCGTGAGGCGGCTCACGTAGCGGCCGGAGGACGTGCGGACGGGCGGTCTCGGCATGATGGCCCGTACGATACCGAAGAGAGACGCGGTGTACGAGCCGCGCGCGCCGGCTCGGCGGGCTCACAGGCGCTTCATGAGGCCGAGCTCGTACGGGTGCGAGAGCAGGTCGTGGAAGGGGTAGATGCGGATCTCGGTCGCAAACTGGCCGCTCGCCGGGGGCTGCACGTCGAGGGCGAAGACTGCCGCGCCGTCCGGCTGCTGCTCGCCGGTCGGGGCGAGCGCCGCGCTCCACAGGCCCTCGGATCCGGCGGGCCGGTAGGAGGAGAGCGCCGGCGGCTCGAAGCTCGCCTGCGGCAGGCGCCGGCGCGCCACGAACTCGACGCGCACGTCGCTCGGGGAGAGCCCGGCGAGCGTCGCGGCGATGCGCACCGTCAGTCGCTCGCGCTGCGGCAGCTCGCTCGGCGCATCGGAGAGCAGCCGCAGATCGACCCTCGGCCACGCCGAGCGCACCCGCTGCTTCCACTCGGCGAGCGTGCGGGCCCCGGCGAACCCCTCTGCCGCGAGGAGCCGATACTGGCGGGCGGCCGGGTGGTAGAGCCCATCCGCGTAGTCGCGCAGCATGCGGCGGGTGCTGAACTGGGGGATCACCGTCATCATCGCGCGCTTGCTGCGCCTCACCCACTCGGCGGAGTAGCCGCCCCCGTTGCGCGCGTAGTAAAGCGGTACCACCTCCTCCTCGAGCGTGTCGAGAATCAGCTCGGCCTCGAGGGCATCGCGCCGCTCCGGATCGCGCACGGCGACGGGCGGGATGCCCCAGCCGTTGTCGTAGGCCCAGCCCTCGGCCCACCACCCGTCGAGCACGCTCAAGTTGAGCCGCCCGTTGATGGCGGCCTTCATGCCGGAGGTGCCGCTCGCCTCGAGAGGAGCGATCGGGTTGTTGAGCCACACGTCGACCCCGGCAACGAGCCAGCGGGCGAGCTGCATGTCGTAGTCCTCGACGAAGACCACCCGGCCGACGAACTCCGCCATCAGCATGAGCTGCATGATCTCGCGCAGCACCTGCTTGCCCGGCTCGTCGGCCGGATGGGCCTTGCCGGCGAAGAGCAGGACGACCGGTCGGCCGGGCTTGTTGAGGAGCCGCGCGAGGCGCTGGCGGTCCTTCAGCAGCAGCGCCGCGCGCTTGTAGGTCGCGAAGCGGCGCGCGAAGCCGATCGTGAGGATGTTCGGGTCGTGCGGGTCGAGCGAGCGGGTGACGTGGCGCCACTGCGCCGCGCTCAGGCCCTTGCGCGCGTAGGCGCGCTGCAGCCGCTCGCGCACGCCGGCGAGCATGCGCGACTTCACCGCCTGCGCGGTCGCCCAGTACACATCGTCCGGCACCGGCTCGAGGCGGTGCCAGAACCCGGGCTCCATCAGCTGCTCGCGCCAGTTGCGGCCCAGCCGCTCATCGAAGAACGCGGCCCAGCTCTGATGCAGGAACGTCGGCACGTGCACCCCGTTGGTCACGAAGCCGACGGGGTTCTCCTGCGGCTCGATCTCCGGCCACTCATCGGCGCAGAGCCGCGCGGAGACGAGGCCGTGCACGCGGCTCACCCCGTTCACCCGCCGCGCGCCGCGGAGCGCGAGCCGCGTCATGTTGAACAGCCCGGGCGCGCTCGGCGCACGACCGAGCTCGAGCAGCCGCTCGGCGGGCACGGAGAGCTCCTGGATGAAGTCGCTGAAATGCGCGATGAGCAGGTCGTGGCCGAACGCATCGTGACCCGCCGCGACCGGCGTGTGGGTCGTGAACACGCACATGGAGGCGACCGCCTCGAGCGCGACCGGCAGATCGAGCCCCGCGGCAAGGTGCTCGCGGAGGAGCTCGAGGATCAGGAACGCGGCATGGCCCTCGTTCAGGTGCCACACGGCCGGCTCGAGCCCGAGCGCGCGCAGCGCGCGGCGGCCTCCGATGCCGAGGATCATCTCCTGGCGGATGCGCGTCGACTCATCGCCGCCGTACAGGCGGTACGTCACGTCGCGGTCGGACGGGGAGTTCTCCGGGCAGTTGGTGTCGAGCAGGTACACCGGCACGCGCCCGGCCTGCGCCTTCCAGAGCCGCGCGACGACATCGCGGCCCGCCACGCGGACGCTCACCTTGAGGGGCTCGCCGGAAGGCGCGGCGACCGGCTCGACGGGCAGGTCGCGGGGATCGTGCTCGACGTACTCGGCGTGCTGCACGCCGTCGTTGTCGACGGTCTGCGTGAAATAGCCCTGGCCGTAGAGCAATCCGACCGCGACGAAGTTGAGCCGGTCGTCGCTCGCCGCCTTGCAGTAGTCGCCGGCGAGCACGCCGAGGCCCCCCGAGTAGATGGGAAAGCTCTCGTGGAACCCGTACTCGGCGCAGAAGTAAGCGACGAGCGGCGCGCCGGGCGAGGGCGGCGCGGCCGCAAGATAGGTGTCGAAGAGGCGCAGCGCCTCGCTGTAGCGCGCGAGGTAGACCGGGTCCTCGGCGGCGCGCCGGAGCTTCTCCTGGTCCACGCAGCGCAGCAGCAGCCGCGGGTTGCCGCCGGTCTGCTCCCAGAGCTCCGGATCGAGATCCTCGAACAGCGCCCGGGTCGGGCGGTGCCAGCTGAAGAACAGATTCCCGGCGAGCTGCGCCAGCCGGCCGAGCGAGTCCGGAATGACCGGGGTCACCTCCAACAGCGCGTTTCGCATGCTCTCGAGGGCGGTCGCACGACGGAAAGGGCGCGCAGTCTACCATTCCCTCTGCTATGGTGCGGTGCCGCAACCCCCCTCGGGGCCGCGAAGGTAGACTCCGCGCCCATGCTCATCTCCCGCGCCTCGGCGCTCGCGCTCGGAAGACTGGCTGGCCTCGCGAGCCTCGCCAGCCTCGCGGGCCTCGCCATCGCCGCTGCGGCAGCCGCGGTCGCGGGAGACCGGGCGGCGCCGGACCTGCTGCCCCCGGCGGCGAGCGTGCCGGGCTGCCTCGTGAACGGGGCCGGCTACCTGCGCGCGCGGATCCGGGGAGCCGTCCGTCTCGACATCGACTGGCATGGCGTCGAGCTCCAGTGCGAGGGCAGCGCGCGCCCGGACGGCAGTGGGATCCGCCTGAGCTTTGCCGGGCCTCTGCCGCGGAGCCGCGCGCGGATGCGCATGATCTTCGGCATCGCAGGGGCGAGCGAGGGCCGTCCGGGGCGGGCGCTGCCGACCAACCTCACGGTGATCTTCGAGGGCGAGCGCCGGCTCTACTCGACGCGCGGCGACGACAAGTGCACCGTGGACAGCCTGCTGCAGGAGCCTCTCGGGCCGGCGGGCGGGGCCGCCCGCAGCTATCGGGTCGTCGCGCGAGGGTTCTGCTTCGAGCCCGTGAGCGACCTCATCCGCAACGACCGTCTGTTCATCAGCCGCTTCGACTTTGCCGGCCGCATCGCCTTTCCTCAAGAGACCTTCAGGAGCCCGCCGTGACCGAGCGATCCGCCTCGCCCGCCCGATTTCGCCTCCCGAGCCCGCGCCTGGCCCCTGCGGCAGCGCTCGGCGCGTGTCTCGGCGCCTTGCTGCTCTCGGCCGCCCTCGGCCCTCCGATCTGGGCGCAGAGCGCACCGCTGCAGGATCTTGCGACCTTTCCGCGCACGACGCTCGAGATCCGCGGCAAGTCGGGCACGCATCCGTTCACGGTCTGGGTGGCGGACACGGACGACCGCAAGACCCAGGGACTGATGTTCGTGCGCGACCTGCCTGCGGATGAGGGCATGCTGTTCATCAACTGCTGCGCCGGGATCTGGATGAAGAACACCTACATCGAGCTCGACATCCTGTTCGTCGGCGCCGACGGGCGGATCGTGAAGATCGCCGAGCGTGCCCGGCCGTTCGATGAGACGACGATCAGCGCCACGCAGCCGGTGAAGGAGGTGGTGGAGCTGAAGGGGGGCGAGGCGTTCGGGCTGGGATTGAAGGTGGGGGATCGGGTCACCTGGAGGAGCCCCGAGCCGCCCTCCGCGGCCTCGGGCTAGCCGATCGCCTCCGGGCGAGCGTCCGTCGCGGGCGGCAGGGACGCCCGTGCCGCTCTCACTCCTCGTCCTTGTGCGGCCTCCAGGCCTGCGCGAGCTCTTGCTGGCGGCGCGGGGTGACCGGCTCGTAGTGGCTGAAGTCCATCGAGTAGGCTCCCTCGCCGCCCGTGAGCGACTTCAACCGCGACTGATAATCGGTGAGCTCGGCGAGCGGCACCAGCGCGGTCACTCGCGCGAGCTCGGCGCCGAGGGTGTCGTTGCCCGCGATGCGGGCGCGCTTCGTCGCAAGGTCCCCGGTGATGTCGCCGATCGCCCCGGCGGGCGCCGAGATCTCGACCTTCACGATCGGCTCGAGCACGATGGGACTCGCCTTCTGCAGGGCGTCGAGGAAGGCCTTGCGGCCCGCCGCGACAAAGGCGACCTCCTTTGAGTCGACCGGGTGATGCTTGCCGTCGTAGACGGTGACGCGCACGTCCTCGATCGGAAAGCCGGCGACGGCGCCCTCGATCAGCACCTGGCGAATCCCCTTCTCGACGGCGGGGATGTACTGTCCGGGAATCGCCCCGCCGACCACGTCGTCCACGAACTCGAATCCCGCCCCGCGCTCGAGCGCCTCGACGCGCAGGAACACCTCGCCGAACTGCCCGGCGCCGCCGGTCTGCTTCTTGTGCCGGCAGTGGCCCTCGGCCGGGCGCACGACCGTCTCGCGGTAGGGAATGCTCGGCGGATGGGTCCGCACGCGCACGCCGTAGCGCTCGGTCATGCGCTCGAGCAGCACGCGCAGGTGCAGGTCGCCCATCCCGTAGAGCACGGTCTCGTTGAGCGCGGCGTGGCTCTCGATGCGCACGCAGGGATCCTCCGCGAGGAGCTTGTGGAGCGCGTCGGCGAGGCGCTGCTCATCTCCGCGGCGCTCGGGCTCGATCGCGACCCCGAGCATCGGCGGGGGGAAGCGCACGGACTTCAGGTGGTACTGGTCCTCCTCGTGCGAGTCGTGCAGCACGGCGTCGAGGTGCAGCTCGTCCACCTTGGAGACCGCGCAGAGGTCTCCGGGGATCGCCTGCGGGACTTCGACCGAGTCCTTGCCCATGAGCCGGAACAGGTGGGCCACCTTGAAGGGCTTGCGCGCATCGCCGACGTAGAGCTGGCTGCCGGGGCGCACGGTGCCCTGATGCACGCGGAAGACGCCGAGCTTGCCGACGTACGGGTCGATGCAGATCTTGAACACGTGCGCGACGACGTGGCGCGCCGGATCCGGCGTGACGGTCACGCGCTGCAGGTCATCGAGCGGGCCCTTCAGGAAGGGCGGCGGGTTGCCCTCGGCCGGATTCGGCATGAGCCGCAGCAGCACATCGAGCAGCTCGGCCACGCCGGCGCCGGTCTCGGCGGAGGTGAAGCACACGGGGATCAGGTGGCCCTCCCGGAGGGCCTTCTCAAAAGGGTCGTGGAGCTGCTCCGGGGAGATCTCCTCGCCCTGATCGAGGTAGAGCGCCATCAGTTGCTCGTCCACCTCGACGACCTGGTCGATGATGCGGGTGTGGGCGGCCTCGACGGAGGAGAAGTCCGCGGGCTTGCCGCCCGGCTGAAAGAAGCAGTCCACCACGCTGCGGCCGCCCTCGGCCGGCAGATTGAGCGGCAGGCACTCCGGGCCGAACGCGGCGCGCAGCTCCTCGAGCAGCCGCTCGGGATGGCCGTCCTTCGCGTCGATCTTGTTGACGACGATCAGCCGGCACAGACCGCGCTCGCGCGCGAAGTCCATCAGGCGCCGGGTGAGCGAGTCGATCCCCGTCGAGGCGTTGACGACGACGGCCGTGGACTCGACGGCCTCGAGCACGGAGAGCGCGCGCCCGAGGAAGTCGGGATAGCCCGGAGTATCGATGAGATTGAGGTGCCGCTCGCCCGCCTCGAAGCTGCAGACCGCCGAGTCGAGCGAGTGCTGCAAGCGCTTCTCCTGCGGATCGAAGTCCGAGACCGTCGTTCCGCGCGCGAGGCTGCCCTTCGCCCGGATCGCGCCCGACTGCGCGAGAAGCGCCTCGAGCAGCAGCGTCTTGCCGCCGCCCGCCTGGCCGACGAGTGCGACGTTGCGGATGCCCTGCGTCGTATAGCCCATGGATGCCCCCGCCGGGAACGCGCTGCCGAGGAGAGCCTACTCCTCTCCCGGCGACCGCTTCCAGAGGGTGCGGTGCGGGGGCGCGGGGCGCGGATCGCGGGGCGCGGGTCGAGCGAGGCTAGGCGGCCGACAGCTCGAGCGCCGAGCCGTTCTGGTCCACCGTGCGCAGGACGACCGGCCTGCGCCAGACCTGCCGCACGTACTCGAGCACCTTGCGGCCGCGCTCCAAATCGAGGCCGCGGCCGTCGGTCGCGTGGTCGTGCTGCAGCTCGAGCGTGCCGTCGTTGCGCAGGTAGGCGACCGCGACGCTCGGGGCGCCGAAGTTGTACTTCGGCGCGAGCAGGCTGTCCTGCAGGGTGTGCAGGTCGTGATCGAGGACCTTGATGTGCCCGTCGCTGCGCGCGTTGAAGCGGAAGAGCCCGAGCTCGTCGGCGAGCTCCCGGGTGAGGTGGTTGCGCACGAAGCTGAAGTCATCGTCCTGCTGCATGATCTCGCGGGCGGCCTCGAGGCCCCCGGTCTCGATGATCTTCTCCCACATCGAGAAGCCCAAGTGGTAGGGATTGACGGCGAGGGCGACCTGCTCGCCGGCCGCGATGGGGCGCACCACGTCCGAGTGGCACTTGATCGCATCGAGGTACGCCTGCTGCGGGATGAAGTCCGCCTCGCGCAGCAGGCGCGCGTGCCAGTACGAGGCCCACCCCTCGTTCATGATCTGGGTGGCAAAGACCGGATAGAAGTAGAACGACTCCTCGCGCACCGCGAGGAAGATGTCGCGCTCCCAGCTCTCCATCTCCGGCGCGTAGGTCGCGATGAACCAGAGCAGGTCGCGCTCCGGATGCGGAGGGATCGGCGCCCGCTTGCGCGCCTCGAACGCGCCGGCGGCGACCGGGTCGAGCGCGGCGAAGCGCCGGCGGAACTCATCGTCCACGAGGATCTTGCTGTCCGGCAGGTACTCCGGGTACCGCTCGCGCCGCAGCCTGCGGTCGATGTCGATGTGCTGCTCCAGGGCGAGCGCGGCGTCGAGCACCGCCTCGACGCGCTGCAGCCCGAACGACTCGATCGCCTGCTGGATCTGGCGCGCGTGGCTCGCTGCGTGCTCGACGATGTGCTCGCTCACCTGCTCCTGGCAGCGCCGGAAGAGCAGGTTGTTGTGGGAGAAGTCGGCGTGGCCGAGCACGTGGGCGGTGACGAGGACGTTCTCGGCGATGCCGTTGCTCTGGGCGAGATAGGCGTGGCCGGGGTTGCCGGGAAAGACGACCTCGAAGATGCGCGAGTGGCCCATGTGCCGCTGGATGAGCTGGTAGATGTAGCGCACGCCGAAGGACCAGTGCGGCATGCGGACAGGCAGGCCGTAGACGGCGATCTCCATCATGAAGCTGTCCGGCACCGCCTCGAACTCGACGGGGTGGAAGGAGAGCCCGGAGCGCACCGCGAGCTCCTCGAGCCGCTGCACGTAGCTTTGCCAGTCGCCTAC
Source organism: Gammaproteobacteria bacterium (assembly GCA_030040575.1). Taxonomy (GTDB): domain Bacteria; phylum Pseudomonadota; class Gammaproteobacteria; order Steroidobacterales; family Steroidobacteraceae; genus JASHUC01. The sequence continues at coordinate 4,579 of JASHTK010000279.1, read as the reverse complement.
GGAGGGCGTCGCGCTCACGGGGCGGCCTCGAGCGCCGCTTGCTCGGAGGCGAAGAAGTGGCGGACGGCGCCCCAGACGTCGTCGAAATCGTTGATGACGTAGCTGCCGGCGGGCTGCCCGCCCGAGACGAGCTCGCCGAACAGCCGCCCGGTCTCGGTCGCGAGCTGCCGGGAGAGCCCCGAGGCCACCTCCACATAGCCGCTGTAGCAGGCTTTCTGGGCGACGTCGAGCAGGGCGGTGCGCGCCTCGGCGTGGTCGCCGACGGAGTTGTCGCCGTCGGACGCGTAGAAGAGATAGATGTTGTGGCGCGCGGGGTTGTAGCGGGCGTCCACGATCTCGCGCACCTTGTTGAGCCCGGTCGAGGCGACCGTGCCGCCCGTGCCCGTCACCTGGAAGAACTCGGGCTCGGCGAACTCCCAGGCCTCGGTCGTGTGGGCGACGAAGACGGTCTCGAGCGAGCGGTACTCGCGGCGCAGGCCCTGGACCACCCAGAAGAAGAAGGTCTTCGCGAGCTTGCGGTCGCGGTCGGACATGCTTCCCGAGACATCGAGCAGAAAGAACACGACGGCGTGAATGGCCGGCTGGCGGCGGCGCGCGAGCTGGCGGTAGCGCAGATCCTCGTCGATGAACGTCGGGTTGCGGCCGGGGCTGCGGCGCGCGCTCGGGCTACCCTGGCGCTTGACGAGCTCCTTCACGGATCGGCGCCGGTCGAGGCGGGAGCGCGGACCGCGGCGGTCCCAGCCCTCGCGGATCCAGTCGCTGCTGTCGGAGGGGCCGATGCGCGCCTTCAGATTCGGGAGCTGCATCTCCTCCCAGAGCCAGTCCACGATGTCGTCGATCTTGATCTCGAGCAGGAGCTTGATGTCGCCGTGGTCCTGACCGCCGGGTCCCTTCTCGGGGGAGCCCTGGTCCGCGGCGGGATCCTGCAGCACGTCGCCGGGCTTCACCTCCCCCTGGCCGACGCCCTGCGACTCCCCGGCCCGGCGCAGCCGGAAGTGGTAGTGCTCGAGCATGCGCACCGGAACGCGGACCGTGCGCGCATTCTCATCGATCACATCGCCGCCGGCGATGATCTGGGGGAGCTGCTCGCGAACCGACTCGCGCACCTTCTCATCGTGCCGCAGCCAGTCGCGCGCGCCGCGCGAGAACAGGTCGTACCACTTCTCGAGGCTCAGTGCACCCGTCGCCTCGCCGCTCTCGCTCATCGCGCTCGGTCCTCCTGTGCGGTGTGCGTGTGCCCTACTCCTGCGCCAGCAACGTCGTGACGTAGCTCAGCGCCTCCTTGGCGCTGTGCTCGTCGTAACCGTACTCCTTCACCAGGCGCTCTTGAACCACCGAGATCTTCTGCCGCGCCTCCTCGTCCGGCCGGGCGGTCGAGGTCACCAGGCGCAGCACGTCGCGGCGCTCCTCGAAGAGGTACTGCTCGATCGCCTCGCGCATGCGCGCGTGGCTCGTGAGCTTGAATTTCTCCCCGGCCTTGAACGCGACCATCGCCTTGCGCACCACCTCCTGGCGGAACGAGAGCTTGCCCGAGTCGGAGACCTTGATCTTCTCCTCGACGGAGCGCAGGAAGCGCTCATCGGCCGGGCGCGTCTCCCCCGTGATGGGGTCGGTCACCTGGCGGTGGTCGAGGGAGGCCTCGACCTCATCGAGGTACTTCTCGAGCAGCTGCTGAGCCTCGTCCTCGAAGGACGCGAACATGGCGCGGTGGACATCCTCCCTCACCCAGCGGTTGTAGAACTCCTTGCGCGCCGTGACAAGATGGTCGACCCAGGCCTTCTTCTGCTTGGCATCGACGCGCGCGTCGCTGTCGATCGCGTCCTTCAGCGCGAGGAGCAGCTCCATGCTGGTGAGGCTGTGAGTATTGCCCCGGGTGATGGCGTTCGAGATGGCATTGATGACGAACCGCGGGCTCACCCCGGTCAGCCCCTCATCCGCCGCCTCCTGCTTCAGGCGCGCCGCCTCGCTCTCCGGAACGCCCTCGACGGCCTCGCCGGCGTACAGGCGCAGCTTCTTCGGCAGGTCGAGGCCCTCGCGCTCGGGCTTGACGAGCCGGGTGAGGATCGCGAACACCGCGGCAAGATCGAGCACGTGCGGATCGAGGTGCACGTCGCGGAACGCCGCCGCTCCCGAGACGAGCTTCTGGTAGATGCGGGCCTCGTCGCGGTAGGCGAGCGCATAGGGCACCTTGATGATCACCATGCGGTCGAGCAGCGCCTCGTTCTCCTTCTCCTGCAGGAACTTGTGGAACTCGGCGAGGTTGGTGTGCGCGAGGATCGTCTCATCGAGATGGATGAGCGGGAAGCGCGAGACCTTGACGTTCTTCTCCTGGGTCATCGTGAGGAGCAGGTACAGGAACTCGCGCTTGACCTTCAGGATCTCGATCATCTCGAGCACGCCGCGGCTCGCGGCATATACGGCGCCCGACCAGGACCAGGCGCGCGGGTCGCCCTCATCGCCGATCTGGGCGACCTTGGCGAGATCCACCGATCCGACGAGGTCCGCGATGTCGGCGGTCGTCGGGTCGTGCGGGGCGTAGGTCCCGATGCCGATGCGGGAGGCTTCCGACAGGAAGATGCGCTCCACCGGCACTTTGACGAAGTCTCCCTCGAACTCGCGCTCGACGAGCTCGCGCGCCCAGGGCGAGAGCTCCCCCTGGACGTCGACGCCGTAGCGCTCGCGAAACTCCGGCCGCAGGCTCGCGGGCACCAGGTTGAGCGGACTCTCCCGCAGCGGCGAGCCCTTGATGGCGTAGAGCGCGCCGTTCTCCGTGCGGCTGTACTCCTCGAGGCCGCGCTTCAGCAGGATGGCGAGCGTCGACTTGCCGCCCGAAGGCGGACCGAGGAGCAGCATGAGCCGGCGTCCCACGTCGGAGCCGGCCGCGGCCGCCTTGAAGTACTCGACGACCCGAGAGAGCGGCTCATCGATACCGAACAGCTCGCGCTTTAGCAGCTCGCGCGCCCTGAGGGTCTCGCTCGCGTCGGGGCTCGCGCTCTGGCCGTGCCAGCGCAGCATGTCCCAGACGTACTGGTGGCTCGTCCGCGCCACGGCCGCCGGGCTCTGCGGCAGGATGACCTTCACGAAATCCCCGAACGTCCCTTCCCAGCGCTGCGCCCGGTGCAGGCGGCTGAACGAGCTCAGGGACTCGAGGAACTCCTCGGCTCGATCCATGTGGTCCCCCTCGGAAGCGTGCGGTCTCATGGGCCTTCCCTCCGGCTCCAGCATTCAAACGCCTCCGCCACCGCGAGAGTGCGGCGAGCGTTGGCGTTAACTTAAATCGAACCCGTTGCCCGGAATGTGACGGCCCTCAACTCCCGCATCATGTACTACGTTAAGACGATCACAACAGTAAATTGTTCACTCGTTCCTGCGAAGCTCAAAGCAAAATGCATTCCCATTCGGGCCTCGGCCGCGCGCGACGGTCTCGCGGCTCTCGAGGACGCAGCATCCGAGTGAGCGCCGCCGAGCCTGCGCGCGCAGCGCCGCGCTCGAGCAGCCGGATCATGGTCGACCGCTTGGCGCTGCAGATCAAGAGTGCTCGAGCGCGCGCTTTTCGGTAATCTTCCGGGGCTCGATCCGCGGTGGAGACGCCTCAGTCTGGTGCGCGCAGTCGAGACGGCGCACCTCTACGCAGCACCTCGCGCCTTAAGGTCGCCGCCCTCCCCCTCGTGCGAGTCTCACCGATTCCCCACGACAAGCGTGACGTCGACGTGCGCGCTCCAGCGCCATCCGGCCGCCTGCGCGGCTCGCGAGGCCCACCCCGGCGCACCATAAGCTGCGGAAGGCGGGCTCACCTCTAGCGCGGCCGCACGTCCCCGCGGCGAAAAACGAGCAGTTGCGCAGAATTTGTGCAGCGCCGTCGCCGGAACACGACGCCCGAGTCAAGTAATGTGAACTGACGCAAAGCGGGTGCCGGGACGGAAACTATCCTCGTCGGGCAAGCCCCAGGCCGCTCGCCGCTGCCCCTGTCGGATCAGGCGTCTCGGGCGCCTTGCGCACGGGAGAACCGACTGTGGCAAGTCCTGCTTCGACTCCTTCCCGAGCAGCCGACTCCGCCGGCGAGCACGGTGCGAGCGCTCACTCCTCCGTGAAGCTGCCGGGCGAGGCCGTCGCGATCACCGTCCAGGACGACTTCCTGCTCGAGCTCGGCGCGGCGCTCGGCGGGCAGATTGCGGTGCGGCCCGTCGACTCTCTGAAGACGGCGCTCGAGCACCTCTCCGGATCGCGCCGGGCGCAGATTCTCCTCATCGACTCGCGCGACACGGCGGACTTGCGCGGCGACGTGGAGCGCGCCCACGCTCAGGCGCCCCATCTGCCCGTCATCGTCTTTGCCGCAGCCGACTCGGAGAAGGCGGTGGCTGGCGCTCTCAAGAGCTCCAACGTCTTTGCGGTGCTGCCCGTTCCGATCGATCCGCGCAAGACCGCGGCGATCCTCGAGGGTGCGCTCGCGGATGCCGCGGCGAAGCGCAGCGCCGCGCGTAGTGCGGAGCGAGCGGGCGAGGGGCGCGGCGCGCCGCGGACTCCGCTCGTTCCCGAGCCGCAGCCTCCCCCGGCGGTCGCGCCCGCGACCTCGCACGAG